>NZ_CP139779.1:3300000-3530054 GCF_034421375.1 Microbacterium invictum
GGGACCGCAGGGTGCCGACAAGCGGGATCACCGGATTGCCTCCCGCCACGGAAGCCGCGATGAGATCCCCGAGGGCGACGCCGTGCCCGCGGCATCCGCTCTGCCCGTCCTGCCAGCCGAAGGTCGAGGCGACCTCGGCGACGACACGTTCGGGTGCGGCGCCGACGCGCGCGGAGGCGCGGGTGAGGGCGACCTCAGCGGTGACCAGGGCGTCGAGCACCGCGGCATCCGACACCCCGGCGTCGTGACCGACGGTGACGGGACTGAGGAGGCCGACGTCGATCGCGCCGGAGCGGCCGGACGTGTCAGGCGGGAGCGTCGGGGAAGGCAAGGAACACGGTCTCCTTCTCCCCCTGCAGCCGGATGTCGTGGCGCAGATGTCCGTCGGGGGTGCGCGTTGCGATGAGCGTAGCGCGCTCGTCGGCGTCGAGAGAGGCCAGCAGCGGGTCGGCGGCGAGGAGTGCCTCGTCGTCGGGGAGGTAGATGCGGGTGTGCAGCTTGTTCGGCAGGCCCCGGGCGTAGACGATGACCGCGAAGAAGGGCGCCTTGCCGGCTTCGGCCCCGGGATTGCGGGTCCAGAACTCGTAGTGGCCGTCGTCGGTCGTGCCCGAGCGGCCGTAGCCGGTGAAGGTGTGACCGTCGCGGCGGAGCGCGCCGCGGGCGCGCGAGACGGTGCCGTCGCTGTCGGCCGACCAGACCTCCACGAGCGCGTCGGGGATCGGCGCGCCTGCGCCGTCGGTGACCGTGCCCGACAGCACGATCGCCCCGGGCGAGTGCGGGAAGGCGACCTGGTGCATCGCGTCGTACTGCACGCCGTAGTGGAAGAAGGGGCCGACCGTCTGGCCGGCGGACGGGGTCAGGGTCTTCGGACCGGTGGGGCGGGGCATCAGTGCTCTTCCTCGGGCTCGAACCAGGTGGCGTCGGGGCCGTCCACGACGATGTCGAACCGGTAGCCCATCGAGAACTCCGGCACGGTGAGGTCGTGGTCGTAGATGCTGATGAGGGCATCGCGATCGCGCTGGCGGCGGATGGTGTTGTAGATCGGATCGAGGGCGAACAGCGGATCGCCCGGGAAGTACATCTGCGTGACGATGCGCTGCGTGAACGCGCTGCCGAACACCGAGAAGTGGATGTGCGCTGGGCGCCAGGCGTTGGTGTGGTTCTTCCACGGGTAGGGCCCGGGCTTGATGGTGGTGAAGAGGTATTCGCCCTGATCGTTCGTGACCGTGCGCCCGGCGCCGGTGAAGTTCGGGTCGAGCGGGGCCGGGTGCTGGTCGCGCTGGTGGATGTAGCGCCCGGCCGCGTTGGCCTGCCAGATCTCGATCAGTTGATTCGCGATCGGGCGACCCCACGAGTCGAGCAGGCGACCGCGGACGGTGATGCGCTCCCCCATGGGCTCGCCGGAGTGCTGCAGCGTGAGATCGGATTCGATCGCGGCGACGTCGCGCTGGCCGAAGGCCGGCGAGAGCAGCTCGATCGTCTCGGGGTCGACGAGCTTGGGGTTCTTGGTGGGATGCCGCAGGATGCTCGACCGGTAGGGCGGGAAGTCCCACATCGTGGCGGGGAGCACCTCGCCGGCGGCCTCACGACGGTCGTACTCGGCGTGGAGATCGCGGATCTCCTGCGTGATCTCGGCCTGGCTCACCTGCACCGGGGTCGCGAGCAGCGACTCGGGGGCCGCGGCGAATGCGGCCGGTGCATTCGGGGCCGGGGCGGCGGGGGCCGCGGCGGGGGGCGTGGACGCCTGGTCCGCGAGTGTCATCGGGGTCTCCTTCGACGGGTCCGGGTGCGACCAGGGTGACACCGCGGGGCGCGTGAGCCGGGTCGGTGTCTCACTCAGTGGGAGATCTCAGCGGAGGTCGTCGGCCAGTTCCCGGGCGGTCTGGATGACGAGGGGTCCGAGGCGCCGCTCGTCGGCACGCTCGAGGTGCACGACCAGTCCGATCGCGGCGGGCGGCAGCCCGTCGATGCGCGGCAGGGGCGCCGCGACCGAGACGTTCCCGAGCGTCATCTCCTCCCGCGTCGTCGCGAAGCCGCGGGCGCGAGCGCGGGCGAGGTCGGCGCGGAGGGCGTTCGCGTCGGTGATCGAGTGAACCGTCTCGCGCTCGAGCGGTGCGGTGAGGTAGCGCGCCAGCCACGCGTCATCCCGCGTCATCAGCAGCGCCTTGCCGACGCCCGTCGTGTGCAGCGGACCGCGCCCGCCCATGCGGCTCAGGGTCGGGATCGAGTGGCGCCCCGTCACCCGTCCGACGTAGAGCGCCGCCGAGCCCTGCGGGCTGGGTCCGTCGAGCACGGCGAGATGCACGTTCTCGCCGGTGGCCTCGTACAGGCGGAGCATGTGCGGGAGCGCGGTCTCGCGCAGGCGCAGGGCGAGGGGCGAGAGCTCACCGAGCTCCCACAGCCGCGGGCCGATCGCGTAGCGGCGATCGGGGAGGCGCACCAGCAGACCCTGATCGACGAGGCGGGCGAGGAGACGGTGGAGGGTGGAGGACGACAGCGCCGCGCGGCTGCCGAGCTCGGCGGCGGTGAGGGCAGGATCGTCCTCGGTGAACGCGCCGAGCACGCGCAGCGCACGGTCGAGCAGGCCCTCCCCCGAGGCCGCTCGGTCGCCCGGCTGTTCGGCATCCTCGCGCACCCCTCCGACACTACGGTTCCCGCGACCCCTCCTGCACAGGCGCCCCGATGAGGGCAGCTGTCCCCAGATGCGCCGAGGGGCGTCATCCGCGCCATTCGATCGGTCAGCGTGAGGGCATGACGACGACCGATCCGCACCCCAGTCCCGACAGCAGGCTTAGCCCGGACGGCAGGCTCAGCCCCGACCGCGTGCTGCGCCACGACAGCGACCTGGAGGATGTGCTCGAACTGCTCCTGGACCGGGCGCTGAACCCCCGGCAGGTGTGGCTGCTGTTCCTGGATGACGAGCACCGCCTCACCGGCCCGGTGATGCCGTGCGACGACTACCCCCTGGATCCCTACGGGCTCGAGAAGACCGACGACCTCGGACTCGTGCCGTGCGCCGAGATCCTGACGGCCTGGATCGGCGATCTCCTCTCGGCGATCGGCGCAGCCCGGGCGGTGATCGTCTGGGAGCGGCGCGGATCGCGCGATTTCACCCCCGACGAGCGCGCGTGGGCGCGGGCGATGGCGATCGAGTGCGGCGCGGAGGGCGTCGACCTCCGGGCGCAGTTCGTGCTGCACGACGACGGAATCCGGCAACTGACCGCCGACGATCACCTGGGCTGAGCGTCCCGTCGTGAGATCGTGTGGTCATGGCCAACTCGCCCTCCGGCGACTCGGGTCTGGACCGCCTCGTGCGCGTGCTCGAGACCTTCGACGCCGACCGCACGCTGCAGACGGCGTCCGAGATCGGTCGCCGCGCCGGGCTCCCACCCTCGACCGCGCACCGCCTGGTGGGCGATCTCGTCGCCGCCGGGCTGCTCGAGCGCGACGAGGACCACCGGGTGCGGCTGGGCCTTCGGCTCTGGGAACTCGCCGAGCGCGGCTCGCTGGCGCTGCGCCTGCGACAGGCGGCGTTGCCCTTCATGGAGCGGGTGCAGGCACGCGTGCGCGAGCACACCCAGCTCGCCGTGCTCGAGCAGGGCGAGGCGCTGTTCCTCGAGCGCCTCAGCCACCCCCAGGCGGGAGCGAACATCACGCGCGTGGCGGGACGGCTCCCGCTTCACGCGTCGTCGTCGGGACTGGTGCTCCTCGCCTTCGCCGACCCGGAGGTGCAGGAGCGGGTGCTCGCCGGCCCCCTGACCGGGCTGGCTCCGGAGACGGTGACGGATGCCGCAGAGCTCCGGCGCCTCCTCGCCCGGATCCGCCGCGACCGCTTCGTGGTCGCCGCCGGCACCGTCGAGGCGGTCTCGACCGGAGTGGCGGTGCCGATCCGCGAGGGGCGGTCGGGACCCGTCGTGGCGGCGCTCTCCGTCGTCCTCCCCCGCGGGGCGCCGACCGCGGGGGCACTGGACGAGCTGCGGTCGGCCGCCGCGGGCGTGGAACAGGCGCTTCATCCGCGTTCTCATTGAACGAGAAAGAGCGGATGCCACGGGTTCCAGCCGCGCCACACTGGACCCGGCGGCGGTGAACGCCGGCGCCGACATCCGTGAGGCGGCACCGACGCGCCGGGCACCGCGCACCGGCGCCACCCGCCACACGCCGCGCACCGACATCCGTCGAAGGAGACGTCATGACCCGCATCCGCACCCGCGTCGCGATCGTGGGCGCCGGCCCCGCCGGCCTGCTGCTGTCGCACCTGCTCGCCAAGGCCGGCATCGAATCGGTGGTGATCGACCAGCGCACCCGCGAGGAGATCGAGACGACCATCCGCGCCGGGATCCTCGAGCAGGGCACCGTCGACATTCTCGAGTCCAGCGGCGCATCCACGCGCGTGCGCACGGTCGGCAACCGGCACGACGGGATCGAGCTGCGGTTCGAGGGCGAGGGTCACCGTATCGACTTCCCGTCCGTGACCGGCCGCGCGGTGTGGCTCTACCCGCAGCACGAGGTGCTGAAAGACCTCGTCGCGGTGCGCCTCGCCGAGGGCCAGGACCTGCGACTCGGGGTCACCGCCGAGCGGGTCGAAGACGCCGAGACGGACCATCCGCGGGTCATCGCCGTCGATGCCGACGGCCAGCTCCTCGAGATCGAGGCCGAATTCGTCGTGGGATCCGACGGCTCGCGCAGCGTCGTGCGCCCCGCGGTCACGGAATCGGCGACCGGCGGCTACTTCCGCGAGTATCCCTTCGCGTGGTTCGGGATCCTGTGCGAGGCACCGCCGAGCTCGAAGGAGCTGATCTACTCCAACTCGGCCAACGGGTTCGCCCTGATCAGCCAGCGGAACGCCACCGTGCAGCGGATGTACTTCCAGTGCGACCCCGAGGTGGACCCCGCCTCGTACAGCGAGGAGCAGCTCTGGCACGAGCTTCAGGTGCGTGTGCCGGGGACGACCCTGAACCAGGGCCCGATCTTCCAGCGCGACGTGCTGCGGTTCCGCAGCTTCGTCGCCCACGAGCTGCTCCGGGGCCGGGTCGCCCTCATCGGCGATGCCGCCCACACCGTGCCGCCGACGGGGGCGAAGGGGATGAACCTCGCCATCGCCGACGTGATCGTCCTCGAGCGCGCGCTGCGCGCGCTGCTGCTCGAGAATGACGCGCGACTCATCGAGGCCTTCCCCGAGACGGCGCTGAACCGCATCTGGAAGGCGCAGCACTTCTCGTGGTGGATGACGAGCATGCTCCACGTCGCCCCCGACGCCACCGACTTCGACCGCAAGCGTCAGATCGGCGAACTGCGCTCGGTCGTGGAGTCCGAGGCGGGCAAGACCTACCTCGCAGAGGCCTACACCGGCTGGCCGCTGCCGCAGGCGGGCTGAGCAGACCCTGCCGCCGCGCCGCGGCATCCGGCCCTGCGCACCCGCTCACCAGCGTTCGCGGGCTTCGCGCACCCCGATCCTCGCACCCGCGGCACCCGCGGAAAGTAGCACGACGACGGCGCCGAGCAGGATCAGAAGCGCAGGGGTCCAGTCGCCGGTCGCATCGTGCACGCCGCCCAGCAGCGGGGGCGCCAGCGCGCCGGCCGCGTAGCCGATGCCCTGCACCGTGCCCGACCTGCCCGCGACCACACGCTCGTCGCCGCCGAACCCGTTGAGCATGATGAACACCCAGGTGATCCCCGCCCCCTGGGCAAGCCCGCCGACGAGGCACCACACGAGCCATCCGTCCGGCGCCACGAGGAATCCCAGCGGGATCGCGAGCCACCCCACCCCGATGATGACGGCCGCCGGCGCGGCCGACAGGCGTCCGGTGAGGACGGGGGTCAGCAGGGCGCCGGCCACACCCATCACCTGGAAGACCGCCGCGACGGCCCCGGCCTGCACCGCCGGCATCCCGCCGTCGACGAGGAGCGAGGGCAGCCACGCGGTGGTTCCGTAGAAGGCGAACGCCTGCCCGGCGAAGGCGAGGGCGAGCAGCCAGGTGCTGAGCGTCAGGGCCGCGGCGCGCCCCCTTCCGTCGAGGCGCCCGGCGACCCCGGTCGTCGCGGGCGCCTCGGGGTCAGGTCGCAGCGCCTCGGCGCGACGGAGGCCGACCCAGACGCCGAGCGCGCCGAGTCCGAAACCTCCCCAGACCGCGATCGCCACCCGCCAGTCGGTGACGGCCGCGATGGGCACGGTTGCGAGGGTCACCGTCATCGTGCCGACGTTCATCGCCGACGTGAACAGGCTCGTCGCCCATGGCACCCGCTCGGGCGGGAACTCCCGCTTGATGATGAGCGGCACGACGACGTTGCCGACGGTGAGGAAGACGCCGAGCAGGGCGGTGCCGAGGATGACCGCGGGGAAATCCCCGGCCGACCGCACGAGCGACGCCACCACCGCACCGGCGAGAGCCAGGGTGAGGGCGAGGTCGGGCCCGAGGCGGCGGATGGTCGCCACGGCGAGCGGGGCACAGACGGCGAAGGCCAGGACCGGGATGCTGGTGAGGAGCCCCACGACCCCCGCCGAGACGCCGAGGTCCGCCTGGATGTCACGGGCCACCGGTGCCACCGCGACGATCGGTGAGCGGAGCACCGCCGCGGTGAGCACGATCGTCACCGCGACGCCCCACAGCGAGGGTGCCGGAGACCGGGGCGTTCGGACGGACATTCCGCCCAGGCTAGTGCGCGGTCGAGTGCACCCTCGCGGGGAGGGCGTGCACCTTCGCCGAGAGGGAGTGCACTCCCGCGGCGACCTGGCCGCCCCTCCGCGGCCTTCTGGCGGCCCCGCCCGCCCCCCTGCCCCCGCCCCTTCCCCTCCTCTCCGCGGCCCCTCCCCTCCGTGTCCCCTGGCTGCCCCCTCCCCAGCCCTCCCCCACCCGCGGCGCTCCGCGCGCGGACGATCGGCCGAGGCGCGTACGTTCGGGCACGGAATGTACGCCTCTCGGCCGAAAGTCCTCCTCTCAGCACCGGTCTCGGCGGTCGAGTGCACCCGCGCGGGGTGCGAGTGCACCCTCGCGGGGAGGGGGTGCACCCCCGCGGTCCCGGTGAGTGAGCGGCGGGGCCGACCGGGGGCGGGGCTCGGCTAGGTTCGGTGCTCATGACCTCACCGGTGCGGCCTCCCACGCGCGAGCCGGGGCGCACGCCGTCGCAGACGCCGGCGCGCACCACGGCGCTCACCGTCATCCTCGTCGTCGCGATGTGCCTGGTGGCGGCCAACATGCGCCCGACGATCACGGCTCTCGGGCCGGTCCTCGATCAGATCGGCGCCGACACCGGCCTCTCCCTCGCCACGCTCGGCGTGCTCGCCGCCGTGCCGCTGGCCGCGTGGGCACTGTTCTCGCCCCTCGCGCACGACGTCGCGCGCCGCTTCGGCCTCGGCGGCGCGATCCTCGGCGCCCTCGTGCTGCTCCTCGCCGGCGCGGTCGTGCGGTCCCTCCCCGGCCCCGTCGCGCTGCTGTGGATCGGCACCGCCCTCATCGGCATGGCGCTCGCGGTCGTGAACGTCCTCATGCCCGCGGTCGTCAAGCGCGACTTCTCGGCGCGCGTCCCCCTGATGATGGCGGTCTACACCGCCCTCCTCGGCGGTTTCGGCGCCCTGGCGTCCGGGATCGTCGTCCCGCTGTCCCACCTCTCCGCCGCCGGCGGCGAGCTCGGGTGGCGGTGGGCGCTCGCGCTCGTCGGCGGCGTCCTCCTCCCCCCGGCCATCGCCGGCTGGGCGGTCGCATCCCGACGCAGAAGAGCGGATGCCACGGCACGCGCGCCCCGCCGCAGCACCGGGATCTGGCGCGACCGCGTCGCCTGGCTGGTCGCGGCCTACATGGGCCTGCAGTCGGCGATGTTCTACATGAGCGTCACCTGGTTCGCCGCGATCTCGGTCTCGACCGGGCGGAGCGAAGTCGCCGCCGGCGTCGACGTGATGCTCTACCAGTTGTTCTCCACCGCCGGGGCCCTGCTCCTGCCACTGCTGCTGCGGGGCCGGTTCGAGCGGTGGGCGCCGGCGGCCATCCCGGTGCTCGCGGTGATCGGCACCGTCGGCCTCATGATCGCGCCGAACCTCATCACCGGGTGGGTGGTGCTCATCGGACTGTCCTCGGGCGCGTCGCTCGGCATGTCACTGACCCTCATGGCGGTGCGCGCCCGCGATCACGTCGCGTCGTCGGCACTGTCGGGGATGGCGCAGTCGGTCGGCTACCTCGTCGCCGCTGCCGGGCCGATCGTCTTCGGCGCCCTCTTCTCCGCGACCGGGTCGTGGCTGTGGCCGCTCGGCCTGCTGCTCGTCGTCCTCGTCGGCCAGAGCGTCGTGGGCGTGTTCGCCGGACGCCCGAGATTCGTGCGGGGCTGAGCACGGCGCATATCGTTGGAGAACTCAACGATTGAGCGCTACGATCGGCGGCATGCCGACCCGGGATGACACCGCCGCCACGCCGGCCTCCGCGCCCGCCGGTCTCACGGCATCCATTCTCGGCGACGACCTCAGCTTCCTCCTTGCGCGCGCGAACGCCCTGTCGCTGAGCGCCGGCAACGCCGCCCTCGCCGTCCACGACCTGAAGGCCCGCTCCTACGCCGTCCTCGCCGCCGCCTGCGCCACCCCGCCGCCCTCGCAGCGCGAGCTCGCCGACTTCCTGCGCCTGGACCCCAGCCAGGTGGTTTCCCTCGTCGATCAGCTCGAGCAGCGCGGGCTCGTCGAACGCCGCGCCGATCCCCAGGACCGGCGCGCGAACGCGGTCGTCGCCACCGCCGCCGGCGAGGCCCTCGCCCGCGACGCGCAGCAGACCGCCCGGCGTGCCGAGGAGGCGGTGCACGGCGACCTCGACCCCGACGAGCGTCGGACCCTCATGGCGCTGCTGCGCCGCCTCGCCTTCGCCTCCTGAGCACCCCGCGGCCCGTCGCACTGGCGGATCGCGCGCCCGATGTGCACAGTGGTGCTGAGCGGACTTCGCCACGCTCGAGGAGGACCCGATGCACACCACCGTCTTCGAACGCCGCCCGCCCGCCGCCTCGGTGATCGACCACGCGCTCCGCGCGACCCGCCACAGCGTGTTCTGGCTCGACGACATCACCCCGCCCTCCTACCCGCGACTGCTCGGCACGCACCTCGCCGACCTCGTCGTGGTCGGGGCCGGATACGCGGGCCTGTGGACCGCGCTGCGCGCGAAGGAGCGCGACCCCGGCCGACGCGTCATCGTCGTCGAGGCCCGCACCGTCGGCTGGGCGGCCTCGGGCCGCAACGGCGGCTTCTGCGAGGCGAGCCTGACCCACGGGCACGACAACGGTGCCACCCGCTGGCCCGACGAGATCGGGCGCCTCGACGAACTCGGCCGCGAGAACCTCGACGCCATCGGCGAGACCGTCGCCCGCTACGGCATGGACGCCGAGTTCGAACGCGCCGGCACCCTCTCGGTTGCCGTCGAACCCCACCAGATCGAGTGGCTGGCCGAGGAGGAGGGCTTCCTGGATGCCGCGGCGACGCGCGCCCTCGTCGACTCCCCCACCTACCTCGCGGGCGCCTGGGAGCGCGACGAGACCGCCCTCGTCCACCCCGGAAAGCTCGCGGCCGAGCTCGCGCGGGTCGCCGTGGCCGCGGGGGTGGAGATCTTCGAGCACTCTCGCGTGGTCGACATCGACTCCGAGGCGGGGAGCCGCCCGATCGTCCGCACGAAGGACGGCGCGGTCCGAGCCGCCGCCGTGGCCCTGGCGACGAACGTCTTCCCCTCGCTCCTCACCCGCACGCGGCTTCTCACCGTGCCGGTCTACGACTACGTCCTCATGACCGAGCCGCTCACCGCCGAACAGAAGGCCGCGATCGGCTGGGAGGGCCGGCAGGGGATCGCCGACCTCGCCAACCAGTTCCACTACTACCGGCTCACCCGAGACGACCGGATCCTGTTCGGCGGATACGACGCGATCTACCACTACGGCCGGAAGGTGCGTCCGGCGTACGAGGAGCGGGCGTCGAGCTACCGAACCCTCGCGTCGCACTTCTTCACCACGTTCCCGCAGCTCGAGGGCCTGCGCTTCTCGCATCGGTGGTCGGGCCCCATCGACACGTGCTCGCGGTTCTGCGCGTTCTACGGCGTCGCCCGCGGCGGCACGGTCGCCTACGCGGCCGGCTTCACCGGCCTGGGCGTGGGCGCGACGCGCTTCGCCGCCGACGTGATGCTCGACCTGCTGGGCGGAACGCCCACCGAGCGCACCGAGTTGAAGATGGTGAAGGACAAGCCCATTCCCTTCCCGCCCGAGCCCGTGGCGGCGCTCGGTGTCACCCTCACCAAGTGGTCGCTCGACCGGGCCGACCACAACCAGGGGCGGCGGAACCTTTTGCTCCGCACACTCGATGCCGTCGGGATGGGATTCGATTCGTAGCGGCATCCGCCCGTCGCCTGAATAGTTGACAACTTCAATCATCGTCCGATTCAATGGGCGGTGATCGAAGGAGCTCTCATGTCACTTCACGGCAAAGTCGCGGTCGTCACCGGCTCGGGTCGCGGCCTGGGTCTGGCCTACGCTCAGGAACTCGCACGGCAGGGCGCATCGGTCGTCATCAACGATGTCGACGCGGCCACCGCGGATGCCGCCGTGAAGAGCATCACCGACGCCGGGGGCTCCGCCGTCGCCGTCGTCGCCCCGGTCGGCCCGACCGAGACCGCCGAGCAGCTGGTCCAGACCGCCGTCGACGCCTTCGGGCGCCTCGACATCCTCGTCACCAACGCCGGGGTGCTCCGCGACACCGTGCTGTGGAAGATGAGCGACGACGACTTCGACACCGTCATCGGCGTGCACCTGCGCGGCACCTTCACCTGCGTCCGGGCCGCGGCGACCTACATGCGCGCGAACGAGATCGCGGGGCGCATCATCTGCATCGGCTCCCCCACCGGACAGCGCGGCAACTTCGGACAGACCAACTACGCCGCCGCCAAGGCCGGCATCGTCGGGATGGTCCGCACCTGGGCGCTGGAGCTGAAGAAGGCCGGGATCACCGCCAACGCGGTCATCCCGGTCGCCGCGACGGCGATGACGGCGACCGTGCCCTACTTCGCCGCCGCCGTCGAGGCCGACGAGAAGGGCGAGGCGATGCCGGCGTTCTTCCGTCACGACCTCGGCTTCGGCACCTCCGACGACGTCGCCGGCCTCATCGCCTTCCTCGCCTCCGACGCCGCCGCGGGCATCTCGGGCCAGGCGATCGGCATCGGCGGCGACCGCCTGCAGCTGTGGTCGCACCCCGAAGCGGTCGCGACCGCGTACCGCGACGGCGGCTGGACCTACGACGCGCTCGTCGACGGCTTCACCGGGGCCGTCGGCGATCTGCAGAGCGTCGGCGAGCGGTTCCCGCCGCTTCCCGAGGATCTGCAGCGGTGACCCGCGGGGGAACACGATGAGGTACGAGCCCGCGATCGACGTCGACGCGATCACCGCGATCGACGTGCACGTGCACATCGAGGTCGACGGGCACGGACATCACTCCCTTCCCGACGACCTCGTCGCCGCGGCATCCCGGTACTTCTCCGCCGACGGCCCCCGCCCCGACCTCGACTCCGTGGCCGACTACTACCGCGACCGGAAGATGGCCGCCGTCGTCTTCACCGTCGACGCCGAGACCGGCCTCGGCCACCCCCCCATTTCGAGCGCCGAGATCGCCGCAGGCGCCGCCCGTCACAACGACGTCCTCATCCCGTTCGGGTCGGTCGATCCGCACCGAACCGATGCCGCCGACCGCGTGCGCGCACTCATCGATGACGGCGGGGTGCGCGGGTTCAAGTTCCACCCCACGGTGCAGGGCTTCGACCCGTCGGACGAGCGATGGTATCCGCTGTACGAGATCCTGCAGGATGCCGGTGTGGTCGCCCTCTTCCACACCGGCCAGACCGGCATCGGGGCGGGGCTCCCCGGCGGGCGCGGGATGCGCCTGGGCCTGTCGAATCCGATGCTCCTCGACCCCGTCGCGGCCGACTTCCCCGATCTGCAGATCATCATGGCCCACCCCTCGGTGCCCTGGCAGGACGAGGCGCTGTCGGTGGCGACGCACAAGCACAACACCTGGATCGACCTGTCGGGGTGGAGCCCGAAGTACTTCCCCGAGTCGCTCGTGCGGGCGGCGAACTCGTACCTGAAGACGCGCGTGCTGTTCGGGTCGGACTTCCCCCTCCTCACCCCCGACCGTTGGCAGCGCGACGCCGCCGCGACCACCCTGAAGCCCGAGGTCATGCCCGGCATCCTCAAAGACAACGCGGTGCGGCTCCTCGGTCTCGCACCCTGATCTCATCCATCGAAGGAGACACTCCATGACCACCACCGTCAGCTACGACGACGTCGCCGGCCTCGCCGGCACCGACCTCGGCTACACCGACTGGCTCGAGGTCACCCAGGACCGGGTGAACCTCTTCGCCGACGCCACCGACGACCACCAGTGGATCCACGTCGATCCCGCCCGCGCGGCGGAGGGACCCTTCGGCGCGCCGATCGCGCACGGGTTCCTCTCGCTGTCGCTGACGGTGAAGTTCTGGTCGGAGCTGTTCGACGTCACCGGCGTCAGCACGCGTGTGAACTACGGCCTGGACAAGGTGCGCTTCGTCTCGCCGGTGAAGGTCGGCGCGCAGGTGCGCATGACCGCGGTCATCGCCGAGGTCACCGAGGTCAGGGGCGGCTACCAGTTCGCCGTCGACCAGACCATCGAGATCGAGGGCGCCGAGAAGCCCGCCGTCGTGGCCCGGGGGCTGTATCGCTTCTACGCCTGAGCGCGCGGGACGGCGAGCCCTGGCATCCGACTTCGAAGGAGAAGTGCATGCACAACCACGGCATCGGGGCGTGGGCGGCCACGCGCCGCCGGAAGAGCCCCGACAGGGTGGCGATCGTCGCCGGCGACCTGCAGGTGACCTACGGGCAGTTCGCCGACCAGGTCGACCGCATCTCGTCGGTGCTGCGTCACCGGGGGCTGGGGCGCGGCGATGCGGTGGCCTACATCGGGGAGAACTGCCCCGAGTTCCTCGAGGTGATGTTCGCCGCTGCGGCGCTCGGTGCGGTGTTCGTGCCGGTGAACACCCGGCTCGCACCGCCCGAGGTCGCCCACGTGCTCGTCGACTCGGGCGCGCGCGTCGTGATCGTCGACCCGGCCCTGCGCGAACGCGCCCAGCCGGGGATCGATCAGGCCCGCATCGGCGACGTCATCCCGACCGGCGAGGGTGACGCGCAGCATCCGGGACTGGATCTTCTTGTGCGGGGGGCGTCGGCGGGCCACGCCGACGAGCAGGTCGGTCCCGACGACGTGTCACCCGATCACCCGGCGGCGATCATCTACACCTCCGGCACGACGGGCAAGGCCAAGGGCGCCGTCCTCACCCACGGCAACCTCACCTGGGTGGCGCTGAACTGCATCATCGACTACGACGTCGTCTCGACCGACATCGCACTGATGATCTCGCCGCTGTTCCACGTCGCCTCGCTCGGGATGGGAGCGCTGCCGGTGTTCCTCAAGGGGGGCACCCTCGTGCTGGAGAAGGGCTTCGACCCCGGCCGGGCGCTCGCGCTCATCGCCGAGCACCGGGTGACGATGCTGAGCGGGGTGCCCACGACGTATCAGCTGATGGCCGATCACCCCGACTGGGCCGGCACCGACCTGTCGTCGCTGCGCAAGCTCACCTGCGGCGGATCGGCCGTGCCCACCCGCATCCTCAACGCCTACGAGGAGCGGGGTCTGTCGTTCTCGCAGGGATACGGGATGACCGAGACCTCGCCCGGGGCGACCTCGCTCGCGCCCGAGATGACGCGCGAGAAGCAGGGGAGCGTGGGGCTGCCGCACTTCTTCACCGAGGTGCGGATCGCCGACGAGCAGGGCGCGATGGTGCCGCGCGGCACGGTGGGCGAGATCGAGATCTCGGGACCGAACGTGTTCGCGGGGTACCTGAATCTGCCGGATGCCACGGCCGCGGCGTTCACCGCCGACGGGTGGTTCCGCTCGGGCGACCTCGGGTACCTCGACGCCGACGGGTACCTCTTCATCGCCGACCGGCTGAAGGACATGATCATCTCCGGCGGCGAGAACATCTACCCCGCCGAGGTCGAGAACCTCATCAGCGACCTGCCCGGGGTGACCGGTGTCGCGGTGATCGGGGTGCCCGACGAGCGGTGGGGCGAGGTGCCGTGGGCGATCCTGACGCTGGCGCCGGGCACCGAGGCCTCGCTCGACGACGTGCGGGCGCATCTGGATGGGCGGATCGCTCGGTACAAGATCCCGAAGAACGTCGTCGTGGTCGACGAGCTGCCCCGCACGGCCTCGGGGAAGGTGCGCAAGGCCGAGCTTCGTACCCGCTTCGGCGGGGAGGGGCGCCTGCGGGCCGAGCCTCCGAGATGAAGGGGACGCAAATGGCGAGGTTCAGCGCCCCAAGGTCGCCATTTGGGCCACTTCCGCCCATGGCCGTCGCGGCGGCGTCGATCGCGGTGACGCGAACGGCGAGGTCGCATGCCGGAACGCGACCATTCGCGCCACATCTCCGCGGCAGGCCGTATCCAGGTGGCGACAATCGTCCCGCAATCGCGCAGCCGACGACCATCTGCGCCACCCCGATGACCCGCCCTCATCGGGGGGGCGCAAATGGCGAGGTTCAGCGCCCCAAGGTCGCCATTCGCGCCACTTCCGCGCCGGGCCACCCGCGCCCGGCAGCTCGAGGTGGCGCGAATGGCGAGGTTCAGCGCCCCAAGGTCGCCATTTGCGCCACCTCCGCGCCGGGCCACGCCACCCGCGGCGCGCCACGAGCACGGCGCCACAGGCTCCGCCACCCGCGCCCGCACGCTCCCCTTGAACCCACCCCCGCCGCCGTGCCAGGGTCGGCGCATGAGTCTCGTTCGCATGGACCTGAACATCTCGCTCGACGGCATCGCCGCCACGGCCGACCAGACGCCCGACAATCCCTTCGGCGAAGACTGGGGCCGCCTCGTCGAGGCCTACACGCAGACGCGCACCTTCCGCGAGCAGGTGCTGCACGACACCAGCGGCGCCGGCACGGCCGGGCTCGACGACGACTACGCCCGCGGCTACTTCGATGGGATCGGCGCCGAGATCATGGGCGCCGGCAAATTCGGCCTCCACGCCCACCCGGATGATCCGGACTGGCGCGGCTGGTGGGGCGAGGAACCGCCGTTCCACACGCCCGTGTTCGTCCTCACCCACACCCCGCGCCCGCCCCTCGAGATGCAGGGCGGCACCACCTTCACCTTCCTCGAGGCCTCCCCGCCCGAGGCCCTCGCCCTCGCGCGCGAGGCCGCGGGCGACAGGGACGTCCGCATCGGCGGTGGACCGACGATGGCCCGCGAGTACCTCCGCGCCGGACTCGTCGACGTGCTCCACGTGGGCATCACCCCGATCATCCTCGACAAGGGCATCCGCCTCTGGGACGAGCTGCGCGGCCTCGACCGCGACTACGAGGTGTCGTCCGAGGCCTCCTCGAGCGGCGTCGTGCACGTCACCTTCACCCGCGCGAGGAGCGCCTGACCCCGCGCCCGGCGACTGACCCTCACCCGACGAGGGCTGCGAACTCGCGCACCGCCGGGAACGCCAGCTCCCGGTGGCGGCGAGTGAAGAGCTCGAGCGAGCGCTCCGCCGGCCAGTCGTCATCCATGTACTGCGCCGGCAGCGCCGGATCGGCCCGCAGCAGCGCCAGCCAGTCGGCGACGAGCAGGATGCGGGTGGCGAGCGCCCCGGGAGCGTCGGGGTCGACCTCGTCATCCCACTGGGCGAGGAACTCGTGGTGCGCGCGCCGGATCGACGCGATGTCCCACGCAGTGCGCACCGCCTCCCCCATCGGGAAGCCCTCGAGCTGCCGGGCGGCGAACGCCGTCACCGAGCCGGGCTTCAGATCCGGGATGATGGCGGCCAGGGCCGCGGCAAGGTCGACCTCTCCCGGGGCGATCCACAGTCCGTCGCGCAGCGGCGCGAACCCCGACCAGGTGAGGGCCGCGCGCAGGCGGTGGCGGAGGGTCCGCTGATGCTCGGGGACGCTGAAGGTCACCAGCGTCCACCCCTCCCCGTCCCGGGCGAACGGGGTCGGGCTGTGCACGCGATGCGACGCCTCGCGCAGCACGTCGCTGCCATGCGGGGTGAGCACGAACCCGATCTCGCGGCCCAGGCGCCGCCTCTCGACGAGCCCGCTGAAGACCATCCGGTCGAGGTTCGTCCGCACCGCGGGGCCGGTGACCCCCGCCCCCTCCAGCACACTCAGCAGGACGCTCGCCCGCAGCGGCTCGAAGTAGCGGTCGCACACGTACTCGCCGAAGAACGCCAGCAGCAACTGGCGCGGCTTGCGCGTGAGGACGGTGCGGTCGGGCGGCGCCGACCGGAGGACGGGGGAGCTCACGCCACCGCGCCCGGCCTCACGGCCTCGCCGCGCTTGGCGCGCTGGATCTGCTCGTACACGTGGGTGCGCAGCTCGGTGAAGCGGGGCATCGCGCGCGTCGTGATCTGGTCTCGCGCGGGCGGCAGGTCGATCGCGAGATCCTCCTGCACCCAGGTCGGCGACTTCGAGAGCACGACGACCCGCTCGCCGAGGTAGACCGACTCGTCGATGTCGTGGGTGACGAAGAGGATGGACATGCCGCGCTCGCGGTGGAGCGTCCGCACCAGGTCCTCGAGATCGGCGCGGGTCTGGGCGTCGACGGCCGCGAACGGCTCGTCCATGATCAGCACCTCGGGCTGATAGGCCACGGCCCGCGCGATCGCGACGCGCTGCTGCATCCCGCCCGACAGCCGCCAGGGGTAGCTCTTGTCGGCGTGGTCCAGGCCGACGGCCTTCAGTGCGTCGTCGACGAGGCGGTCGCGGTCGGCCCGTGACATCCGCTTGTGCTTCAACGGCAGCTCGACGTTCCCACGCACGGTCAGCCACGGGTACAGCGACCGGCCGTACTCCTGGAACACCAGCGCCATGCTCTCGGGCGGGTTCGTCACGGCTTGGCCGTCGAGTTCCACCGAGCCGGCGGTCGGGCGCAGGAGCCCCGCGATGCACTTCAGCAGGGTCGTCTTGCCGCAGCCGGAGGGCCCCACGATGCAGACCAGCTCGCCGGCCTTCATCCGGAAGCTGATGTCGCCGATGGCTTCGACGTTCCCGGTCGCCGCCTCGTAGACCTTCTTGAGGTTCTGGACCTCGAGCAGCGTTTCAGGCACGCTCCACCTCCTTGATTCCGTGGTACCAGCGCAGCACCCGCCGCTCGACGAATCCGAAGATCGTGGCGAGCAGCACGCCGATGAGGCCGAGCAGCAAGATGCCGCTCCACATCTCGGCGATGAGGTAGTTCCGCTGGAAGAAGACGATGCGATAGCCGAGCCCCGACGAGGAGTAGAACATCTCGGAGATGACCATGAGGATCAGCGCGATCGACAGGGCCTGGCGAACCCCGGTCATGATGCGCGGGCTCGCGGCCGGAAGGACGAGATAACGGATGCGTTCGCCCGGCGTCAGCGCGAACGAGCGGGCGGTCTCGGTCATGACGCTGTCTGTCGCACGCACGCCGTCGATGGTGTTCAGCAGCACCGGCCAGAGCGACCCGGCGACGATGACGACGATCTTCATCGAGTCGGTGGGCCCGAGGAGCACGGCCACGATCGGGATCAGGACCGGTGGCGGGATGGCGCGGAAGAACTCCAGGGTCGGCTCGAGGAGTTCGCTCAGCCACCGGGTGAGTCCGATGACGAGGCCGGCGACGATGCCGACGACGATGGACAGCGCCGCACCGACGACGAGCCGCCCGAGGCTCGGGAGCACGTCGGAGACGAGTGCCGGCCCGATCCACGTCTCCACGAACGCCTCGGCGATGACGAGCGGGCTCGGGAAGAACGGGGTCGTGGCGAACGACGACCAGACGCCCCAGATGACGAGGAGCAGCAGCGGGAAGCCGAGGGCGTATCCGATGCCCGAGCCGAGCTTGGCCCAGCGACGCGAGCGGGGCTTCGGCGTCACGACGGTGCTGGTGTAGAGGGTCACAGCACTTCCTCCCCTCGCACCGACTGGTGCCACGAGAGCGAGCGGCGCTCGATGACCCGGAAGACGAGATTGATGATGAGGCCGAGGATGCCGGTGACGATGACCAGGGCGTAGACACGCACGTAGTCGCCCGCAGACTGCGCGACGACGATCGCGCGACCGAGTCCTGGGTTTCCGATGGTCAACTCGGCGGTGACGGCGAGGATCAACGCGACCGCCGCACCCAGGCGGAGGCCCGTCATGAGGTAGGGGAGCGCTGTCGGGAGGATGAGATAGCGGATGCGCTCGGCGCGAGGCAGCCGGAAGCTCTTGGCCGTGTCGCGGGCGACGGCGTCGACGTCGGCGACGCCGTAGAGCACCTGCACGAAGATCTGCCAGAAGCTGGCGTAGACGACGATCACCAGCGCCGCCTCGATGCGGAGGCCGAACACGAGGATCGCGAGCGGGATGAGGGCGACCGAGGGGATCGGCCGGAGGAACTCCACCGTGGTGTGGGTGGCCTTGCGCAGGAACGGGACGAGTCCGATGATCGTGCCGAGGACGACGGCGAGCACCGTGGCGATGGCGAGGCCTATGGCCCAGGCGGTCATCGTGCGGCCGATGTTACGCCAGAACTCCAGGTCGCGAAGGTCTGCGGCCAGGCGCGCGAGCACCTCGGTGGGCGGCGGGAAGAAGCGCGGGTCGAGCAACCCCAGGGTGGGGATCAGCTGCCAGGTGACGAGGAACCCGGCGATGCCGAGCGCTCCGAGGGCGACCTTGCGGAAGGTGCGGGCCCGACGGGCCGAGCGCAGGGACGACGACCGCCGTGCGGCCGCTGGCGGCTGCGTGGGAGTCGGTGTCGGTATCACGGCCGACGATCCGGGAATGGTGTCCATGGTCCTCTCCGGGACGTGGTGGGCGGAGCGGGCGGCTCACGAAAGGCGCCGCCCCCGCTCCGCCCACCACGGGCGGGCTGAGACTACTGCTGCTGGATGAGGCGCGAGAAGTCCGGCTCGGCGTCGATGTAGCCGTATTCGACCGCGAGGGCGGCGAGGTCCTCGATGCCGGCGCTGCCGAGGTCGGCGGTGAAGTCCGGCAGCACGATGCCGGCCGCAGCCTCTTCGGGGATCTCGAGGTTCGTCGCGATGGCGGCGCGGACGGCGTCCTCGTTCTGCGAGGCGAACTCCAGCGCGTCGGCCATGGCCGCGGCGTAATCGGCGACGAGCTCGGGGTCTTCGTCGATCTTGGCCTGCGTGGTGAAGTTGGTCAGCACCGTCAGGCCCGGGATGGTCGCCTGGTAGGGAGCCACGACCTCGACTCCGCCGCCACCGACGACGATGCCGCGGAACGGGTCGGGCACCCAGGCTGCGTCGATGTTGCCGGCCTCGAGCTGGGCCTGCGCGTCGGGGAAGGCGACCTCGACGAACTCGATGGTCGACGAGTCGCCGCCGGCGTCGTCGACGGCCTTGCGGATGGTGAGGTCGCCGGCGGCGCCGAGGCTGTTGACCGCCACGCGCTTGCCGGCGAGGTCCGCCGGGCCGGCGATGCCCGCGTCGCCGAGGGCGACGACGGCGTTGACGTCCTCGCCCGAGGCGAGCGACGAGGCGTAGTTGCTGAAGATCACGACGCCGAGGTCCTGCAGGTCGGCGCGGATGGGTCCGAAGGGCTGACCGATCGCGAAGTCGATGTCGCCGCTCAGGAGCGCGGGGATGGCCTGGGCGCCGCCCTGGGCGGGCACGACCTCGACGTTCAGCCCGTACTCCTCGAAGATCCCCTCGTCGATCGCCGCCCAGAGGGCCCCGGATTCTGCGATGGGGAGGGCGGCCACGCGGACGTCGCGGACCTCCTCTGTCGTGCCGCCGGCGTCCGCACTGTCGCTCGGGTCGGCGGTGGGGCCGGCTGCGGAGTCGGTGCAACCGGCGAGGGCGAGTGCGGCTACGGCCATCAGGCCGAATGCGGCGAGCCTCTTCTTCATTGACGGGCCTCTCGTTGGTGTCGGAGTGGAGCCGGTCTCGAGGCGTGACGTCGGTGCTGCGTCGGGTCGTCACATCCTCGTGGCCTGACGTGTTCATGGTCGGTCAGGCGGCGTCCGCATGTCAAGACTTTTGTGACGAGCGTCACTGAATCGTTGAATCTGCGATGTGGGATGCCTCTTGCCATTACCTATGGACATAGTTATCGTGATCTCGAGAGCATCGACGCTCATCGCAGAGGAAAGGACCTCGACGTGGCACGCACCACCTCCGAACATTCCGCAGCGGCTCGCCAGCTCGTGCAGGATTACTCGCTGGAGATGACGGGGAAGGACATCCCCGGCCTCCAGGAGGCGCAGGACTCGATCCCGGCCGGCACGAAGGTGAATGTGACCTTCCTCGGGAACGAGGATCTCGAGATGCGGGTGGCCGCATCCAAGGCCGTGAAGGATGCCGGTTTCATCCCCGTTCCGCACATCTCGGCGCGGCGGCTGAAGTCCGCCGAGCAGCTGCAGGAGTTCCTCGCCCGCCTTCAGGAGGTCGGGGCCAGCGAGCACGTCTTCTCCGTCGGCGGCGACCCGGCCGAACCCGAGGGCCCCTACGAGGACTCGCTGTCGGTCATCCGCTCGGGCATCCTTCAGCAGTACGGCGTGAAGGAGGTCAGCATCGCGGGCTATCCCGAGGGCCACCCCGACATCGCCGACGACATCCTGTGGCGCCACCTCGAGGACAAGATCGCCGCACTCTCGGAACAGGGCCTGGACGCGGTCATCCTCACCCAGTTCGCCTTTGACACCGACCCGGTGATGGCTTGGATCCAGGAGGTCCGCCGCCGCGGGATCACTGCCGAGATCCGTATCGGCACGCCCGGCCCCGCCGGCATCAAGCGCCTGCTCGGCTTCGCGCGCCGCTTCGGCATCGGCGCGAACGCCATGATCGTGAAGAAGTACGGCTTCTCGCTGACGAACCTCATGGGCACCGCGGGCCCTGACCGCTTCGTGACCGACCTCGCAGACCTGCTGGCGCAGAACGGCACGCTCGGCGGTGTCAGACTGCACTTCTACACATTCGGCGGCCTGCGCGCGACCTCGGAGTGGGTGCGCGATTTCCGCGCCCCGCAATCCTGAGGAGTCCCGCATGACGCTGCACACCGATGCCCGGCGCAATCACGCCTGCCTGATCGTCCACGGCCCCGACCAGCCCGGGATCGTCGCGGCCGTGTCCGCGCTGATCGCGCGCAACGAGGGCAACATCGTCACCCTCGACCAGTACTCCGACAACCCGCAGGGCGGGGAGTTCTTCCAGCGGGTGGTGTTCCATCGCGCCGACCTCACCGCGACGATGCCGGCGATCGAGGCCGACCTGGAGAAGACGCTCGGGCCGCTCGGCATGACGTGGGTGCTCACCGACCAGTCGGTGCCCAAGCGCATGGCGATCCTCGCCTCGACGAGCGACCACTGCCTGCTGGAGCTGCTGTGGCGTCACCGCCGCGGCGAGCTTCCCGTCACCATCCCGATGGTCATCTCCAACCACACCAACACGGCGGAGGACGTCCGCTCGTTCGGGATCCCGTTCGTGCACGTGCACTCGCAGGGGCCGGACAAGTCCGCCGCCGAGGCGGAGATCCTCAAGCTCCTCGACGGCAACGTCGACTTCGTGGTGCTCGCCCGCTACATGCAGATCCTCTCCGAGGACTTCCTCGCGAAGATCGGCGTGCCGGTCATCAACATCCACCACTCCTTCCTCCCCGCCTTCATCGGGGCAGCCCCGTACAAGAAGGCCAAGGAGCGAGGCGTCAAGCTCATCGGCGCGACGAGCCACTACGTCACCGCCGACCTCGACGAGGGCCCGATCATCGAGCAGGACGTCGCCCGCGTCGATCATCGGATGACCGCCGCCGATCTCCAGGCCCGTGGCGCCTACGTCGAGCGCGCCGTGCTCTCGCGCGCCGTGCAGTGGCACGCCGAAGATCGCGTCATCCGTCACGGCAACCACACGATCGTCTTCAGCGACCGCCCCTGACGATCCCCCGCACCCTCCCGAAGACCACCTACCGAACAGAGAGGTTCCACCCATGGCAGAGAATCTGCAAGCCCTGCTGGACGAGAAGGGAAGCCCGGTCGAGTTGCTCCGCAACTCCCAGATCGGCTCCTACATCTACCCCGTCGTGCCCGCTGACTTCCAGAACTGGATCAAGGAGCAGAAGGCCTGGCGCGACACCGCGGTCCTGTACGACCAGTCGCACCACATGGACAATGTGTTCCTCCGCGGCTCGGACGCGATCAACCTGATCCGCGACACCGCGATCAACTCGGTCGAGGTCTTCCCCGTCAACCGCGCCAAGCAGTACGTGCCGACCACCGCGTCGGGCCACGTCATCGGCGACGGCATCCTCTTCCACGAGGAGGAGGACCAGTACGTCTACGTCGGCCGCGCGCCGGCGTCGAACTGGCTGATGTTCCACGGTGAGACCGGCGGCTACAAGAACCTCGAGATCGAGGTCGACCGCCGCTCGCCGTCGCGCCCCTACGGCGACGCGGTCTCGCGCCGCTACTACCGCTTCCAGATCCAGGGCCCCGCGGCCTGGAAGGTCATCGAGAAGCTCAACGGCGGCCCCCTCGAGCAGTTGCGGTTCTTCGCGATGTCGACGATGAACATCGAGGGCATGAACGTCCGCACGCTCCGCCACGGCATGGCGGGCGCTCCGGGTCTGGAGATCTGGGGCCCCTACGCCGACCACCACCGCGTCCGCGACATCATCGTCGAGGCCGGCGCCGAGTTCGGCCTGGTGCCGGTGGGTTCGCGCGCCTACCCCTCGAACACGCTCGAGTCGGGCTGGATCCCCTCTCCCCTCCCCGCCATCTACACCGGCGAAGAGGAGCGCGCGTACCGCGAGTGGCTCGGCGTCGACAGCTACGAGGCGACCGGGACGCTCGCCGGCTCGTTCGTGTCGGATGACATCGAGGACTACTACCTCACCCCGTGGGAGCTCGGCTACGGCTCGTTCGTGAAGTTCGACCACGACTTCATCGGGCGTGACGCGCTGGAGAAGATCGACCCCGCCACTCAGCGCAAGAAGGTCACGCTGGCCTGGAACGCCGAGGACCTCGGCCGGGTGTGGTCGTCGCTCCTGGACGTCGACGGCCCGAGCTACAAGTTCTTCGACCTGCCGCTGGCCAACTACGGCTCGGCGAACTACGACTCGGTCGTGGACGCCGACGGCACCGTCGTCGGGTTCTCGATGTTCACCGGGTACAGCGCCAACGAGAAGCGCGGCCTGTCGCTCGGCACCGTCGACCCCGACGTGCCCGAGGGCACCGAGCTGAAGGTCGTCTGGGGCGAGCCGAACGGCGGCTCGTCGAAGGCGTCGGTAGAGCCGCACGAGCAGACCGAGGTCCGCGTCGTGGTCTCGCCGGTCCCGTACTCCACGGTGGCCCGCCAGACCTACCAGGGCGGATGGCGCACCGGATACAAGAACGACTGATCGTGATGGCGGAGGGGCTCGGGCGTACGCGTCCGGGCCCCTTTGCTACCCTCACCCCAGACCCCGGCAAGGAGCTTGATGAGTCTGCGATACGCACTGCTGGCGATCCTCCGGGTCGGCGCGCTCTCGGGGTACGACCTGCAGAAGCAGTTCTCGCTCTCGGTGGGCCACGTCTGGCATGCCCCCGATTCTCAGATCTATCCCGAGCTGCGCAAGATGGAGCAGGAGGGTCTGGTCGAGGCCGAGGAGCAGACCCGCGGCGAGCGCGGCCGGCGTCGGCTCTACCACGTGACGGATGCCGGCGATCGGGCGTTCCTCGACTGGATGGCGGCACCGCTGGACTACCAGCGGGTTCGCGATCCCGCCCATCTTCGCGCCGCATACCTCGAGACCACCACGCCCGAGGCGGCGCGGGAGTTCCTCGCCCGGCACATCACCGTCTGGTCGGCCGAGCTGGCGCAGTGGGAGGGGGAGCTGGCGCGGATCGACGCCCTCAGCAACCCGATGCTCGTCCGACGCCTCGCGGTCACCGCCGAGGAGGACCGCGAGCGCACCATCGCGTACAAGCGATTCGCCTATGAGGGGCTCGTGGAGCGGGCTCGCGGCGAGATCGAGTGGGCCCGCCGTGGGCTCGACCTCGTCGATCGGGTGAGCTAGCCGCTTGACCCCCGCCGACCCTCGGATTGGCGACATAATCCGCGGCGATCTCGTCGGCAATCGCCGTTTCGGAGTACGCTCGGAGCGTACGCGGCGGATCCTCTTCCTCGGCGATCGTCGCGTGCCCGGTCGACGTCGATGGAGAGGTGGAGCGGATGACCGACGCAGACGTTCTGGATGACGCGCCCGCGCGCCCCGACCTCACGCAGCGCATCCGCGACGCGATCCTGAGCGCGGAGTTCGCCCCCCACCAGCGACTCATCGAAGCAGACCTCAGCGAACGCTTCGACGCGTCGCGCGCCTCGGTGCGCAACGCCCTGTTGAACCTGGCCGGTGAGGGCCTCGTGGAACGCCTGCCGAACCGGGGCGCACGCGTGCGGGCCATCAGCGTCGACGAGGCCGTCGAGATCGTCGAGGTGCGCGTGGGGCTGGAATCGCTGTGCGCCCGCAAGGCCGCCGAGAACCTCTCGCCCGCCGGCGAGGCCGAACTCCGCGCCATCCGCGACGGCATCGAGGAGGCGATCGCGACCGGGAACCTCGTGGAGTACGCGCGCCTCAACCAGGAGATGGACCGGTGCCTGCGCGAGGAGAGCGGCCACGTCACCGCGACGCAGCTGCTCGAGCGGCTGCGCGCCCAGTCGGCGAGGCACCAGTTCCGCCTCGCGTTCCACCCGGGGCGGGCGTCGCAGTCGGCGCCGGAGCACATCGCGATCATCGACGCCGTTCTCTCCCGCGACCCCGACGCGGCCGAGGCCGCGACCCGGGCCCACCTGAACGGCATCGTCGGCGTGCTGCGCGCGCTCGGCTGACCTTCCGCCTCCGCCACCGCTCCCCACCCCACAGCGCACGATCCGTCATAAACTCCGGCCTACGCGCGGCGCGAGCCGCACCCTGTGACGGGTCGCGCACGTCGCGGAACGCGGACCGTGGAACGCGGAACGCCGGACGCACACGAAGGCGCGCCGCCCCGGCGGGGACGGCGCGCCTCTCGACGGGATTGCGGGTTACTCGAAGGCCTCCACCGTGTCGTAGCCGCGGCCGTTGTACTTCTGCACCACGACGCTGGAGACGGCGGGCTGGCCGTCCTCGGTCGTGTCGACCGCGGTGCCCTCGAGCATCAGCGGTGCCTGGTAGTCGGAGACCGTCCGCAGCGCCTCCATGAAGTTCTCGCGGGTCGGCTCTGTCATCTCCGCGAACACCTGCTCGAGCGTGCCGCCGATCATGTAGCTCCACATGCAGTGGGGGAACGCCGGCATGTCGGGGTAGTCGGCGTACTCGGCGAGGTTGGTGAGGAAGTCCTGCACGTCCTCGTCCTCGGCGAACGCGGGGCTCGCGGGCGCCTTGGCGAAGGACACCGAGTACACGCCCGGGAACGCCGTCGCCCCGCCCGGCTCGAGGATCGCCGTCGGGCTGGAGGTGTTCGAGGGCAGGAACCACGACGGGAGCCATCCGAGCTCCTGCGCCTTCTGCAGCGACGAGATCACCAGCGGAGTGATGGACATCGCGTTGAAGAAGACGTCGGCGCCAGAGGCGGCGAGCTCGGTCAGCTGCGCGTCGACCGAGGTGTCGGTCGCCTCGTAGGTGAGCTCCTCGACGATCTCGACGTTGTCGGCGCCCTCGATCGCCTCTTTGAAGCCCTCGACGTAGCCCTCGCCGTAGTCGTCGTTCTGCGCGAGGATCGCAACCTTGTGGTCTTCGCCCGACGCGGCCAGCAGCTCACCGAACGCGGCGCCCTCGTTCTGGTAGATCGGAACGAAGCCGAGCTGCCAGGGGCTCTCCTGGGTGTTGGAGAACAGCGGGTCACCGGTCATGATGAGCACCTGGGGCACCTCATCGTCGATGGCCGCCTCGCGCCATGCGCGGTTGGTCGGCGTGCCGAGACCCGAGGTCATGGCGAACACGCTGTCCTTCAGCTGCTCGAAGTTCGCCGCGGCCTGCTGCGGATCGTACGCGTCGTCCAGGGCCTCGATCTCGACGGTGCGGGTGTTGCCGTCACCGAACTCGATGCCGCCCGCGGCGTTCGCGGCACCGAAGTAGGCCTCGATGCCCGCCACCGTGCAGGTGCCGGGGCCGGCGGTCGGACCCGACAGCGGTGTGGTGATGCCGAGCGTGATGCTGTCGTCGGTGATGCCGGGGCTCGCGGCGACGGCGTCGCCCGACGCGTCGCCGCCCCCGGTGTTCGCGCCGCGGGCACAGCCCGTGGCCACCAGGGCGAGGATGCCGATGCCGGCGACGACGGTCGTCACCCGTGCCCGGCGTCCCCACGTCTTCGTGTGGAACTCGCTCATGTGTCTTGCTCTCTCTCGGTGGATGGGTGGGATGCGGCGACCGGCTGCGGTGTCGCCGCCTGAGACCGCGCGCCGGGTCCCCCGCCCCGATCGCCGCGGCGGACCAGCCGCCCGATGACCCGGGGAAGCGAGACGAGCCCGCCGGGGAGGAGGAACAGCACGAGCAGCAGGATGGCGCCCTGCAGCATCGCGGTCAGGTTCGGGTCGATGATGTTCGTCAGCTGCGGGACGAGGACGTAGTAGGCGCCGCCGAGGATCGACCCGACGATGCTGCCCGCCCCACCGACGACCATCGAGATGACGAGTTCGATCGAGTGACCGAAGCTCAGCGTCTCGGGCGAGGTGTACTGGATCACGACCATGTAGAGGAACCCGCTCACCCCGCCGATGAGGGCGGCGATGGTGAAGGCGAGCACCTTGTACCTGTAGGGCGAGATGCCCATGGATGCCGCGACCGCCTCGTTCTCCTTCACGATGGCGAATGCGCGACCGTACTTCCCCCGCACGAGGTTGCGGGTGAGGAGGAAGGTGATGCCGCCGATCAGCAGCACGAGGTAAAGCTGCCACTGGTCGTCGTAAAGGGGCGCCCACTCGGGGGCGCCCGAGAACCGCGCCGACAGGCCCTGCGATCCGCCGGTGAACTCCCCGAGGCGCCGGGCGAGCGGAACGCCGACGATCGGGAGGGCGATGGTCACCATCGCGATCGCGAGCCCCCCGAGGCGGGCGGCCGCCAGTGCGATCACCAGACCGACGAGAGCGGTGAGGGCCAGGGCCAGGATGAACACCAGGATGATGTTCCACTCCTGCGACACCCCGTAGGCGGTGATGTAGGCCCCGAGCCCGACGAAGAAGATCTGGCCGAGCATGACCTGGCCGGTGTAGCCCATGATCACGTTGAGCCCGAGTACGGCGACGGCGAAGACGCCGATGCGGGCGAGGGTGGAGTTCGTGCCCGCGTCGAAGACGAGCGGCAGGATGATCGCGGCGAGGACGCCGAGCGCGAGGCCCGCCCCTCTCACCCAGGGGCGCTGCAGGAAGCCGGTTGTCGTCGTCATCACACCCGCACCACGACTTTCCGGCCGAACAGGCCCTGCGGCCTGAGGATCAGGACGATGAAGAGGAGGATGAAGGGCACCGCGATCCGGAGGTCGTAGCCGATGAAGGGCACATAGACCGCGGCGAGGTTCTCGAGGACCCCGATGAGCCACGCGGCGACCACCGCGCCGAGGGGGCTCGAGAGTCCGCCGATGATGACGGCGGCGAGGGCGTAGACCAGCGCCCCGTCCATCATCCCGGGGGTGAGGGTGAGCTGGGGAGCGACCATCGCGCCGGCGACGGCGCCGAGAGCTGCCGCGAGCCCCCAGCCGACCATCAGGAGCCGCCCGACCTTCAGCCCCGAGAACGACGCCGACTCGGGGTTGATCGCCACCGCCCGAAGCGCCAGACCCAGCTTGGTGCCGACGAACAGCCCCTGCAGGATCAGCATGATCACGACGATGACGAAGATCGTCCCGAGCGAGCGGACGCTGACCACCGCTCCCAGGATGGTGACGGTGTCGAGCGGGAAGAGGGACGGGAACTGCAGGTTGTTGTAGCTCCAGATCCACGCGCAGATGCCGGTGATGAGCGTGAGGAGGCCGATCGTGACCACGACCGCGGTGTCGGGGTCGCCCTTCTCGAAGCGGCGCATGAGGTATCGCTCGATGAAGGCGCCGATGAAGAACGACACCACCACCGAGGCGAGGATCGCCAGGATCAGCGGCAGCCCCCACACCGTGAACTGGTAGGCGATGTAGGCCGAGAGCACAGCGATGCCGCCCTGCGCGAAGTTGATGAGGCCCGTGGCCTGATTCACCAGGACGATCGCGAGAGCGAGCGCCGCATAGATCGACCCGGTCGACAGACCGTCGACGACGAGTTGGATGAAGGTCTGCACGTCAGCCTCCCAGGTATGCGCGGCGGATCTCGTCCATGCCCCGCAGCTCCGCGGTCGAGCCGGTGATGGCGTTGTGCCCCGTCTCAAGCACCGTGGCGCTGTCGACGAGGGTGAAGGCGAGGTTGGCGTTCTGCTCCACGACGAGCATTGCGATGCCCGACTCGCGGCGGAGGCGGCCGATCGCCTCGTAGACGGACTTGGCGGTGGAGGGCGCGAGACCCAGCGAGGCCTCGTCGAGGAGCAGGAGGCGGGGCTTGGCCATGATCGCCCGGGCGACCGCGAGCATCTGCTGCTCGCCGCCCGAGAGGGCTGACCCGTTCGAACGGATGCGGTCGCGCAGCTGCGGGAAGAGGTCGAGGCAGTACTCGATGTCGCTCTCGATGCCCTTGCGGTCGCGCCGCAGATATGCACCGACGCGGAGGTTCTCCCGGACCGTGAGCCCGCCCAGGGTGCCACGACCCTCGGGGACGTGCGCGATACCCATGGCCGCGACCTTCTCGGGCTTCGAGCCGCGGATGTCCTTGCCCTCGAAGAGGATGCTGCCCCCGGCGCGGACGGTTCCGCTGATCGCGCGAAGGGTGGTCGTCTTGCCGGCGCCGTTCGCACCGAGGATGCCGACCGCCCCGCCGTCGGGCACGGTCAGCGAGACGCCCTCCAGCACCTGGACGGGTCCGTAGAAGGCGGTGACGTCCTTCAGCTCAAGCAGCGTCATCGGCGGCATCCTTTCCGATGTACGCCTCGATCACCCGAGGATCGGACTGCGCTTCGGCGGCGGTGCCCTCCATGAGCTTCCGGCCGTGGTCGAGGACGACGACGTGGTCGGTGAGGGCGGCGATGAGGCCCATGTTGTGTTCGACGACAACGACGGTGATGCCGTCGTCGCGGACGCGCCGGACGGTCTCGATCAGCTGCTCCACCTCGTTGTGCGGCAGCCCCGCGGCCGGCTCATCCAGGAGCAGGAGCGCGGGCCGGCTCATCAGCGCCCGGCACAGCTCGATGCCCTTGTGGAGGCCGTGCGACAGCTCGTCGGCCCGGACGTAGGCGGTCCAGCCGAGGCCGTTGCGCTCGAGCAGAGCGAGCGCCTCGGCACGCAGCTCCTTCTCGGTGCGGCGGGTCCGCGGCATCCGCATCGACCATTCCAGGGCCCCGCCGGGGAGGCGCCCGTGGGCACCCAGGAGCACGTTCTCGAGCACCGTCTCACGCAGCTGGAGGGCGGGATGCTGGAAGGTGCGGGCGAGGCCGTGCTTGGCCAGGCTCGCGGGCGAGGAGCCCAGCACTTCGGACCCGTCGATCGTGATCGATCCACTCGAGGGCTTGTAGTGGCCGCTGATGCAGTTGAACAGCGACGTCTTGCCGGCTCCGTTGGGCCCCACGAGCCCCGCGATGCTTCCGGGTTCCACGGCGAAGGAGACATCCTCGAGCACCCGGACACCGCCGAAGTGGAGGTTGACGTCCGACACCGTCAATCGAGCACCCATTGCCCGCCTTCCGTCGTCGCGTCTCTGCTCTGACCAGGGATCGAGTCATCCCGTGAGGGGACGCTACGCGATCATCGTAGAAATTGTCAACGATTTTGGTGCGCAGATTGGATGACTGTGGCCCATTCGTGACCTCGTGGTCCGATCGTGGCGCGCGCCGATGGGATGCCGACGCCTATTTCCGTTGAACGGAACAAGTTGCCTCGGCTGGTGTCGCGCCGCATAGTGTGACGCCGACGAATGGAGGGTCGACGATGACCGAAACACTGGCCCAGGCGATCGCCCGCGAGGGAAGCCCGGTGGAACTGCTGCGGAACCAGAACTGGCCCGCGTTCACTTTCCCGGTGGCGCCGGAGTTCACGAACTGGCGCGACGAGCAGCGCGCCTGGAACACCTCGGTGGCGCTGATGGACCAGTCGCACCACATGACCCAGCTGTTCATGGACGGTGCCGACCTGATCCCGCTGCTGCAGAGCATCTCGCCGAACACCTTCGCAACGTTCCGGCCGGGCGTCGCCAAGCAGCTCATCTCGGTGAATAAGGACGGTTACCTCATCGGCGACGGCATCCTGTTCTACAACGACGAGGGGCCTGACGGCATCGTGCTGGTGGGGCACCACATCCTCATCGACTGGGTGCGGTTCAACATCGAGAAGGCCCAGCGCGCCGGCAAGGACGTGCGGTATCGCCTCGACCCGAACTCGCACATGCGCCAGGGCCCGCCGACGTTCTACCGCTACGAGCTGCAGGGGCCGCACGCCGACCGCGTGATGGAGAAGATCTTCGGCGGCCCTCCGCCGGCGATCAAGTTCTTCCACATCGGCGACGTCGAGATCGCCGGCAGGCCCGTCAAGGCGCTCCGCCACGGCATGGCCGGGCAGCCCGGCTTCGAGTTCTACGGGCCCTGGGAGGACAACGAGATCGTGCTGAACGCGATCATGGAGGCCGGGGAGGAGTTCGACATCCGCCGCGTGGGCGCGAAGGCGTACTCGTCCTCGCCGCTGGAATCGGGGTGGGTCCCCACGCCGTTCCCGGCCATCTTCGACGAGGACTTCGCCGAGTACCGCGAATGGCTCCCCGCCGCACGCATCGGGTCGATCGGAGGATCGCTCTACTCGTCCGACATCCACGACTTCTACATGACGCCGTTCGATCTGGGCCTCGGCCGCTCGGTGCGCTTCGATCACGACTTCCACGGCCGGGAGGCGCTGGAGAAGATCGCCGAGGCGCCGACGCGTCGCAAGGTCACGCTGATCTGGAATTCGGAGGATGTCGCCGACGTCGTCCGCTCTCAGATCGAGCCCGGGGTGCCGGCGAAATACCTCGACTTCCCGAAGGCCCGCTACGGCTTCTACCAGATGGATGAGGTCCAGCAGGGCGGGAGGCGCGTGGGCATCTCGAGCGATGCGGGCTACGTCGCGTTCGACCAGCTGTACATGTCGCTCGCGACGCTCGACAACGACGTGCCCGAGGGCGCCGAGGTCGAGGTGCTCTGGGGCGAGGATCCGATCTCGCGAAAGCACTCGGTCGAGCAGCACCGCCAGGTGCGCATCCGCGCGACCGTCGCACCGGCGCCGTACCACGAGTACGCCCGCACGGTGTATCGCGCGAACAGCTGAGGCGCATCCGGCGACTCGCTTGTCGCGACTCCCGTCTCACCCTTCGCACGGAGATTCGCGCTCCTGCGGTGCCGTTTCGCTCAATCGGTCCGCAGGAGCGCGGATCTCCTCATGAGTGCGAACGGGACGGCGCCCGTTTCGCTCCGAGTGGAGTGGATGTCGGGTAGCGTGCGAGCATGCGCGGCGTGATGACCCGGTATGCGGGGCTGAGATCGGTCTGGATCATCCTCATCGCGGTGCTGGGCGCCGTGCTGGCGAACCTGGCCATCTACGGCATCGCCCGCCTCGCAGGCGTGGAGTTCTGGTTCACCGCCGCAGGTGGCCCGCTCCAGGTGCTGCCCCCGGTGCTGATCCAGTTCACCGCTGTCCCTCTGCTCGTCGGGCTGACCGTGGCGGCGATCGTCGGGAACTGGTGGCGCTGGGTGTTCCTCGTCGCTCTGGTCGTGGCGGTACTGCTCGAGGTGGGAACCATCTTCGCGCTCACGATCCCCGCCGATTTCGACACCGGCAGCACCGTCGCCCTCGCGCTCTGCCACGTGGCCATGGTGCCGTTCACCGTCGCAGCACTCCTCGCCCTGCGCGCCCGCCGCGATGCGCGGCGAAGCGCCGTCACCCCCATGTGACGAAGACGGCTGCCGCCGCCACCCAGGCGACGACGGGGGTGGACGAGCTCCACCTCACCCCACCTGTCCGACCACGCGGTCGACCTCGTCGGGCGAGGTGAGGTAGACGCCGTCCTTGAGCCGGGGGCTGCCCCCGAGCGACGGCTTGTGGTCCACGCGTCCCGGCACCGCGGCAGGGTCGGGAAGGGTGAGCGCCGCGTACAGCCCACGCGGCGTCGCCTTGAACGACACCGCGATCCGCCCGTCCCGGTAGACGGGCAGGTAGGTGCGACACGGCTTGGCCGTGAACTCGGGCCCCGTGAGCCGGTCGAGGGCGTGGTCGTAGAGCGCGCGCTGCTCGGGGTACCGCCTGAATTGGTCGTCGACGAGACGTTCGGAGTCGGCGTACTGGTCGTCGCCGAAGGTGTGCTCCGCCACCGACGCCGCCTGGAACTGCCCGAGGCCGCGCTCGATGAGCAGCCGCGTGGCCGCCGCCGCATCCGCCACGCCCGCCTCCGCCAGCTCGGCCTGCCAACCGGCCAGATCCTTCCCCGTCTTCGACTTCAGGTTCGCGATGATCGCCTCGCCCATCGCCTTGGGGCCCAGTGCCATGTGATCCTCCTCGGTCCTGCGATCGACGCTAGCCAGTGGGGTGCGTCCTCAATAGAACGTCTGCGACATGTTCCGCCACGCGGTGGGGGTCCGGCCCGTATGCGACCGGCAGATCCGGACGTAGTGCGAGGAGTCGGCGAAGGCCCCGAGCGAGTTGTGCCCACCGGTGCGGTTGTCGGCGTCGAGAGTGCGCGCGAGCCGCGCGATGGTGTTGAGGGCCAGCGGCGAGCGGCCGGCGTACCGGAGCGCCAGTCGCTGCACCCGCCGATCGCCGGTCGGAAGCTCCTCGCCGCGCACCATCGTCTCCCAGAGGGTGAGGAAGTCGTGCTCGTCGGGGGTGACGGTGAGGCTGTCGCGGAGATCGTGCAGCAGGTCTGCGACCTGCGGCATCCCGTCGGCATTCGCGAACGGGAGCAGCAGGGGGTGGTCAGTCACGGCGATCGTGCGCTCGAGATGCCGGCGCGGCTCGCCGAGCAGGCACTTCACGACGTTCGGCGACAGCGCGGCGAGGGCGACAGGCCCCCGTGCCCGGATGACGTTCCGGTGCGGGAGGACGAGCCGGTGGGGCTCGACCGCCGTGTCGGGCGTGAGAAGCAGCGTGGCGTTGCCGGTGGGGAGCAGGTGCACCTCGTCGCCGTCCGCGATCTCGCGCTCGGAGAGCAGGAAGGGCACGACCATGACAACCATGATGGAACGGGCCGCGTGCGCGCGCGGCTAACATGGCGGCACCGAGGGAGGTGGGCATGGCACGCGGATCCGCGGGGGAGTCGGTGCTCCACAAACACCTCCGCATCCTCGAGACCTTCGACGCGTGGCATCCGTTCCTGACCCTCAGTGAGATCGCGGATGCCTCGGGGCTGCCTCGATCCAGCGCGCACCGCCTGGTCTCCGAGCTCGAACGCGAGGGGCTGCTCGAGCGCCTGCCGGACCGGACGTATCGTCTGGGCGTGCGCCTCTGGGAATTCGCCAGCCGCACACCGGGCGCCCTCGGGCTTCGCGAGATCGCGCGCCCGTGGCTCGCCGCCGTGCACGAAAGGGTGCGACAGCACACGCAGCTGGGGGTGCTGAGCGGCACCGACGTACTCTTCATCGAGCGCCTCTCGACCCGCGATGCGGTGCTGAACGCCACCCTCATCGGCGGACGGATGCCGCTGCACGCGTCCTCGAGCGGGCTCGTGCTCCTCGCCTTCGCCGACCCGGCTCTCGTCGCCGAGGTGGTCCGTCAGGGCCTGCGGGTCTACACCGACCACACCATCCGCACCGAGAAGGATCTGCGGGCACGCCTCCGGCAGGTGCGCGCCGACGGCTTCGCGGTCAACGACGGGCACATCCATGCCGAGTCGCGGGGAATCGCCGTGCCGGTCTCGGGGCCCGACGGTTCGGTCTACGCCGCCGTCGGGTTCGTCGTTCCCAACGACGGCGCGTCGCCGCATCCGTACATCGGACTGCTCCGCCGCGCGGCGGCGGGCATCGCGAAAGACCTCGCCGAGGCGTATCGGGCCGACGCGGAGGAGCACCCCCTGGGGATCCGCTCGCTCGTCCGCGGGTCGGAGCGATCGCTGGAGTATTTCGAGCAGCTCACCAGCGACCCGCACGACGCCGGGATCGTGGTGCGCGGTGAGTGAGCCGACGATCGCCGTGATCGGACTCGGTGAGGCGGGCAGCCGCTATGCCGTGGGGCTCGCCGCCGCCGGCGCGCGGGTGCGGGGATTCGATCCGCACCACGCCCTCGACCTGGCGGGCGTCGTCCACGCCGATGATGCGGCGGCAGCGGTGGCCGGAGCCGACCTGGTGCTGAGCCTCGTCCACGGCAGGCTCGCGGTCGAGGTCGCCTCGAGCCTCCTCCCCCACATCGTCGCGCCCACGATCTACGCCGACCTCAACGCCGCCTCACCCGACGCGATGCGGACAGTCGCGCAGATGGCGGCCGACCGCGGGGTGTCGATGGCGGATGTCGCGGTGCTCGCCCCCGTGCCGAGGGCCGGCCACGGGACGCCCCTCCTCGCCTCCGGCGACGGGGCCGCGGCGTTCGCCGCCCTGGTCGGCCCCCTGGGGGTGCCTGTCGAGGTGATCGACGCGCCCGCGGGCGCGGCCGCCGAGCGCAAGCTCCTGCGGAGCGTGTTCATGAAGGGGCTCGCCGCCGTGGTGCTCGAGAGCCTCGACGCCGCGCGCGCCGCGGATGCGGAGGCGTGGATGCGCGACCACATCGCCGCTGAGCTCGACGTCCACGGCGAGGGTCACGAACGCGTCGCGCGTCTGCTCGACGGCACCCGTGCCCACGCCGTACGGCGCGAGCAGGAGATGCGCGACGCCCTCGCCGAGCTCGAGGCGCTGGGCACCCCCACCGACATGACGCGCGCGACACTCGCCTGGCTCACGCGGCTCCGCGCCGCAGGCGCGCCGGACTGAGGGCCGCGGCCGGCCGCCGCGCGCGCTCCGAGCGTCGGAGAAACGCGCCTGCTTCGGAGCCCTCCCGCCGGATGCTCCGACGTTCGCGCGATTCTCCGAGGATGCGAGCGGGGCCCAGTGGGACGCGGCCGGGCGGAGCGGGACGCGGCCGGGCGGAGCGGCGGCGCCGCGCGCCGCTCAGGCCTGACCGGTGGTGCGCCAGCCGCCGTGGTACTCGGTGCGGGCGGTCTCGGCGTAGGGCACGGGGCTCACCACGGCGCGGACGGCGATCTGCTCGTGCGGCTCGACGGTGGTCTTGCCCGACCCGCCGTCGGGCTCACCCCACACCACGCGCACCTCGGCGCCGATCGGCACATCTCGGTCCACCGTCGCCAGCGACAGCCCGCGCTTCTCGTTCGCGGTGACGCCGGTGAACAGCGACAGCCCGACGGTGTTGCCGTCGGCGTCGATGACGGCGTCGTAGTTGGACGAGCCGTAGTTGGCGTTGGGCAAGTCGAAGAACTGGTAGCCGGGGCCCTCGCGGTCCAGGGGCGAGGCGAGGATCTTCGCGAGGTCCTCGTCGTTCCAGGCGAGCGTGACCTTCTTGCGCTGACGCTCGGGGTCGATCTGCTCGAGCGCCTCGCGGCCGATGAAGTCGTGGTCGAACTTCACGAACGAGCCGTACCCGAGCTCCCAGGGGTTCACGTAGTAGTCGTCGATGCTGTCGGAGACGAAGGAGCCGGCGAGGGCGTTGATCGCCTCGTAGCTGTTCGCGGGAAGCCACTCGCGGTAGCGGCGCTCGATGTCGCCGCCGGTGTAGATGGCGGGAAGCGGCGAGGGGATCCAGCCCGACTCGAGCGTGTTGGAGGAGTAGGCGCGCGAACCGCACGGCTCGATGCCGAACTCGGCGCCGGCCTCGAGGATCGCGTCGCGGATCTTGCCGTGCTGCTCGTACGGACCCCACAGCTCCAGGCCCGGGGCGCCGGCCATGCCGTGGCGCAGGGTGCGGACGTTCTCGCCGGCGATCGTCATCTCGCCCATGTGGAAGAACTTGACCTTCTCGACTTCGCCTCCGGCGAGCTTCTCGATGATCGCCCAGGCGTTCGGGCCCTGGATCTGGAAGCGGTAGTACTCGCGCTGCACCGCGGCGCCGTAGGGGCGCGAGGGCGAGCGGTCGTCGTAGCGGGTCTCAACGTCGTACCCGCCGGTCTCGGCGTGGAACTGCAGCCAGTTCGCCGCGGGCGCGCGGCCGACGTAGACGTAGTCGTTCTCGGCCTCGTGGAAGAGGATGCCGTCGCCGATCACTCCACCGTTGGAGGCGGTGGGGACGAACTGCTTGGCGACGTTGACGGGGAAGTTGGCGAAGCTGTTGATCCCGGTGTCGGAGAGCAGCTGCAGCGCGCCGGGGCCCGACATGAAGAAGTTCACCATGTGGTGCGACTGGTCGTAGAGCACGGCGGTCTCGCGCCAGGCCTTCTGCTCGCGCCGCCAGTTGGTGAACTCGGCGGGCACCACGGGGTAGATGTAGGTGCCGAGGCGGGAGTTGCGGAGCATCTCCACGGTATTCCCGCGCTCATCGAGCAGTTCCTGGAGGGTGGCGGCCATGGGGCGTCCTCGACTTCCTTGTCAGCACGGCATCCGCACGTGCGGCGACGGTGGGCGACATCCCTACGAGCGAAGGGATCCGGTAGCCCAGATTGTAGACAAAATCTTGACCATTCCGCTAGGGGTGTGATTCCCTTACGGCATGTCAGAGGCTCAGGGCACACTGCTGGTGGTCAGCGCCCACGCGGGCGACTTCGTGTGGCGCGCCGGGGGCGCGATCGCGTCCGCGGCGATGCGGGGCGACCGTGCTGTCGTGGCATGCCTGTCCTACGGCGAGCGGGGCGAGTCAGCCAGCCAGTGGCTGCAGGGCAAGGGGCTCGACGAGATCAAGGCGATTCGACGCGAGGAGGCCGAGGCCGCGGCATCCGCTCTGGGGGCCGAGATCGAATTCCTCGACCTCGGCGACTACCCCCTGGTCGAATCGCGCGAGGCCATCGTGAAGCTGGTCGACCTCTACCGGCGGGTGCAGCCCACCGTCGTGCTCACCCACACCCTGCACGATCCCTATAACGGCGACCACCCCGCCGCGGCGCGGATGGCCCTGGAAGCGCGGATCCTCGCGCAGGCCATCGGCGTTCCCAACGGCGACGGATCGACACCGACGAAGGAACAGATCATCGGCGCTCCGCCGGTGTTCTTCTTCGAGCCGCACCAGCCCGAGCAGTGCGACTTCACCCCCAACGTGCTGCTCGACATCACCGACGCCTTCCCCCGCAAGCGCGCGGCGATGGAGTGCCTCCCTGCCCAGAAGCACATGTGGTCGTACTACACCGACCTCGCCGTGCGTCGCGGGGTGCAGGTCAAGCGCAACGCGGGTCCGAACCTCGGCCTCCCCCACGACACCATGGGCGAGGCGTACATGCGCTACCTGCCGCAGGTCACGAACGTCCTGTCATGAGCGCCCGGCCCGTCATCGTCACCGACATCGCTCGGGCGGACCCCGGCGTGATCAATGCGCTGGCAGCCCACGGGGTCGCGACGGTGCACGAGGCGATGGGCCGCACGGGCCTCGTCGGGCCCGGGATCCGTCCCATTCAGGATGCCGCGCGCGTGGCCGGCAGCGCCGTCACCGTCTCTTCGGCTCCAGGGGACAACCTCATGATCCACGCGGCGATCGAGCAGTGCCGTGCCGGCGACCTGCTCGTCGTGACCACGACCTCACCGTCCACGGACGGCGCGTTCGGCGACCTCTTCGCCACGGCGCTGAAGGCGCGCGGGGTACGAGGCCTCATCACGACCACCGGGGTGCGCGACATCGCCGACCTGCGCGCCATGGGCTTTCCGGTCTGGTCGAATGGCGTGCACGCGCAGGGCACGGTGAAGGCGACGCCCGGCTCGGTGAACGTGCCGGTCGTCGTCGCGGGCGCCGTGGTGAATCCGGGAGACGTGGTGATCGCCGACGACGACGGTGTCGTGGTGGTGCCTCGCGCCGAGGCCGAGACGGCGCTGGCCGCCGCGGACGCGCGCGTGGCCAAGGAGGACGCCGATCGCGACGCCTACGGTTCCGGGCGGGAGGTGAGCCTTGACCGCAAGGGGCTACGACCACTGCTGGCAGAGCTCGGTGTCACGTACATGACGCAGGAGGAATATCACCGTGGCGGGCGCTGACGGCGTCCGGTGCATGCTGCTGCGGGGCGGCACCTCGAAGGGCGCGTACTTCGTCGCGGGCGATGTCCCTGCCGAGGCCGACGCCCGAGACGACCTGCTGCTGCGCATCATGGGCAGCCCCGACGCCCGCCAGATCGATGGGCTCGGCGGTGCGCACCCACTCACCTCGAAGGTCGCGATCGTCAGCCGGTCGAGTGAGCCGGACGTCGATGTCGACTACCTGTTCCTTCAGATCGGCGTGGACGAGCCCACGGTCGGTACGACGCAGACGTGCGGCAATCTGCTCGCCGGCGTCGGTCCGTTCGCGGTGGAGCGGGGGCTCGTCGACGTCGACGGCGATCATGCCGTCATCCGCATACGCCTGGTCAACACCGGGGATGTCGCGACGGCGACCTTCCCGCTCGAGGGCGGGATGCCGCGCTACGACGGCGAAGCATCGATCGACGGCGTGCCGGGAACGGCGGCTCCGATCGAGCTGGAGTCGGGCGGCATCCGTCCCCTCTTCCCCACCGGAAAGGTGAGCGATGTCGTTGCGGGCCGCACCGTCACCCTCGTCGACAACGGGATGCCGGTGGTGCTCGTGCGCCCGGAAGACGTCGGTGCGACGGGGGCGGAGACACCCGACCTCCTCGAGGCCGACACCGACGTGCGCGGAGCCGTGGAAGAGGTGCGTCTTGCGGCAGGCCCACTGATGGGGCTCGGCGATGTGGCCGACCAGACCGTGCCCAAAGTGATTCTCGTCTCTCCCCCCGCCGCCCAGGGGGCGGTCTCGACGCGCGCCTTCATCCCTCACCGGGTCCACTCCTCGATCGGCGTGCTGATGGCGGCGTCGGTTGCTGCCGGAATCTGCGTTCCCGGGACCGTCGCCGCGGACGTCGCCCGCATGCCGGCGGGCGAGCCGGCCGACGGCCTCGCGCTCGACGTCGAGCACCCGAGCGGCATCCTCACCTCACGGGTGCGGGTCGCCGCCGACGACCAGGGCGTCTGGCGCGCGACATCCGCGTCCCTTCGCACCGCCCGCAAGATCTTCGACGGCACCGTGTTCCCGCGGCCGCGCCGCTGACCGCCCACCCCGCCCACGTCAGACCCACCCGCGTCAGAGAGGACCGATCATGGCCAGCAGCGAGAACTTCGACCTCGCCCACATCGGCGGCGTCGAGCTGCTCACCCCGAAGTTCGATGAGAGCCTGCACTTCTTCCGCGATCTGCTGGCGATGCGCGTCGTCGCCGAGCAGGGGGACTCGGTGTACCTGCGGTGCTGGGACGAGTACCAGCTGTACACGCTGAAGCTCACCGCGTCCGACACCAACGGCATCGGCCGCACGCTCTTCCGCACGACAAGCCCCGAGGCGCTGGAGCGGCGGGTGACGGCGATCGAGGCGACCGGGCTGGGTCACGGCTGGCGCGAGCCCGAGGTCGGCGTCGGGCGGTCGTACGAGTTCGAAGACCCCGACGGGCACCTCATGGCGGTGTACTACGACACCGAGCACTACGTCTCGGACGACGAGGACCGGCCGGCGCTGAAGAACCAGGCGTCGGCGTTTCCGGGGCGCGGGGTCAACGCCCGCCGCATGGACCACATCAACTACCTCGCGTCCGACGTCAACGCCTCAGGTGAGTTCTGGCGCGACGTCATGCGCTCTCGCGAATCGGAGCGCGTGCGCCTGGACGACGGCCGCTACGGCGCCTGGTGGTTCCGGTTCCAGCAGAAGTCGTACGACGTCGTGTACTCCGACGACTGGACGGGCGAACGGGGCCGGTTCCATCACTTCGCCTTCGCGCCCGACACCCGCGAAGACATCCTGAAGGCCGCCGACATCTTCCTCGAGAACGGCGTGCACATCGAGTTCGGGCCGTACAAGCACGCGATCAACCAGACCTTCTTCATCTACGTGTGGGAGCCGGGCGGCAACCGCATCGAGCTGGCGAACGCCGGCGCGCGACTCATCCTCGACCCCGACTGGCCGGTCGTGGAGTGGAGTCAGGCCGAGCGGGCGAAAGGCCAGGCCTGGGGGGCGAAGACCGTCCCCACCTTCCACACGCACGGCACCCCGTTCGTGGAGAACCAGGAGGAGATCGACGCCGCCGCGATGCGCGGCGAGCCCTACAAGAAGCCCTGATGACGACTCGCCGGCGTTCACCGTTCCGGTTCTCGCCGGACCGCTGCCGGCCGGCCCGCGTCGCCGCCGGAGAAGGGACGGACTACACCGCCCGGGACGGAGTGGCGGTCCAGCTCGCCAGCAGGATCAGCGCCTCGTGCGATGCCGAACCCGGCTCGCAGGTATAGACGTAGAGCGCCTGGTCGCCGTCACCAGGAAACGTGAGCGTCTCGTACTGCACGGTGAGCTCGCCCACGACCGGATGCCGCAGGCGCTTCGCGCCGAAGGTGCGTTGGTGCACGTGATGCTCCGTCCACCAGGCGCGGAACTCCTCGCTGTTCTCGCTGAGTTCACCCACGAGTCTGCGGGTGTCGGGGTCACCGGGATTGCGTCCTGCTTCCAGCCGGAGCGCGGCGACGGCGTTGCGGGCCTGCTCCTCCCAGTCCACGAACAGCTCCCGCGCCTGCTCTGACAGCAGGATCCACCGCGCGTAGTTGCGCTCGCGAGCCGGCATGCGAGCGAAGTCGGTGAAGAGCGCGCGTGCCATTGCGTTGGCGGCGAGCACGTCGGCGCTGCGGCCGAGGATGAGTGCGGGCTGCGCGTCGAGGGCATCCAGCAGCTGGTGCAGGCCAGGGCGCACGCGCTGAGCCTGGGTGCGGGCGCGGGGACGTGGCGAGCCCGACAGCGAGAACAGATCGCGCAGGTGGATGCGCTCGGCGCGGTCCAGATCAAGGGCGCGCCCGATCGCCTCGATCACCTGGGTGGACGGGACGATGAGTCGGCCCTGCTCCAGCCGCGTGTAGTAGTCCGTCGACACACCCGCCAGCAGCGCGACCTCCTCACGGCGGAGCCCCTTTACACGGCGGACTCTGCCGTCATCGCGCAGATTCACACGCTGCGGATCGCACGCCGCCCGTGCACGGCGGAGGAGATCGGCGAGTTCGCGATTCACATCAGCCATGCGCCTCATGGTGCCAGACGACGCGCCTTCCAGCCTGGGTCGCTCATTCCCAGGTTCGCGACGGCCAGGAAGACGGGGGCGGGGTATGGGCGCGTGCGACCCCCGCTCGGGCGAAAACCTGGATGCAGCGGCCGGAGCGCACTCCGGCCCGGATGACTGGAGGAGACACATGACCAACCCCACCACCCGACCCGCCGTCTGGTTCGTCACCGGCGCCTCTCGCGGACTCGGTCTGGAGCTCGTCACCCAGCTGCTCGAGCGCGGCGACATGGTGGCGGCGACGACGCGATCGGCCGACCGACTCACGCGGGCGCTCGCCGACGTCGATACCTCGCACCTGCTCGTTTGCGAGGTGAACGTGGCGGACGAGAAGCGCGTCGCCGATGCTGTCGCCGCGGCCAAGAATCGCTTCGGCGGCCTCGACGTGGTCGTGAACAACGCCGGCTACGGCTTCCTCGCTGCGATCGAGGAGGTCACAGACCGCGAGGCACGCGAGATGTTCGACGTGCAGATCTTCGGCGTGTGGAACGTGCTTCGCGCGGTGCTTCCCGGTTTCCGCGCACAGCGCAGCGGCACCATCATCAACGTCTCGTCGATCCTGGGTCTCACCTCGTTCCCCGGATGGGGGCTGTACTGCGCAGGCAAGTTCGCTCTCGAAGGCATGACGGAGTCCCTGGCGTCTGAAGTCGCCGACTTCGGGGTCAAAGTCCGCCTGATCGAGCCGGGCTACATGCGCACCGACTTCCTCACCTCGCACTCCCTCGGGCTGCCGAGCCGTGCGAGCGACGCCTACCCGGCCATCCGCGAGATGACTGCAGCGCACCAGGCGATGCCCGGCACGCAGCTCGGCGACCCGTCGAAGGCGGCGGCAGCGATCATCACCGTGGCGCAGTCGGAGGACGCCCCGCTGCATCAGCTCCTCGGGTCTGATTCCGTCGCGTTCGCCGGCGCCCGCGTGCAGACGCTGCAGGCCGAGATCGAGGCCGCGCGCGCTCTCGCGGTCACGACCGACATCGCCCCGCCAGCTGCCTGAGCAGTCGAGGTGCCCACCGTGGTCGTGCCCCCACCGGCATGCGCCGTAGACGGCGACGAGCGCAACAGGGAGACTCGACACCGAAGACCGCGCGTCAGCCCCAGACGGCGTCGGCGACGGCGACGACCTCGCGGATCTTCGCCCACTGCTCGTGTTCGGTGAGGAGGTTCCCCTCCTCGGTCGAGGCGAATCCGCACTGCGGGCTGAGCGCCAGCTGCGCGAGCGGTGCGAACGCCGCGGCTTCGTCGATGCGGCGACGAACGGCATCCGGGTCCTCGAGATCACCGCTCTTGGTCGTCACGAGCCCGAGCACCACCGTCTTGTCTCCCTCGCGGAGGAACCGCAGCGGCTCGAATCCGCCTGCGCGCTCGCTGTCGTACTCGAGGAAGTAGCCGTCGTAGTCGACGACCCCCAGCAGCTGCTCGGCGACCGGCTCGTAGCCGCCCGACGAGATCCAGGTCGAACGGAAGTTTCCGCGACACACGTGCGTGGTGATGGTGAGGTCGTGGGGCTTGCCGTCGAGGATGCGATTGAGAAGCTCGGCGTAGCGCTCCGCGATGCCGTCGGTGCGGATGCCACGGCCCGCCGCCTTGGCGAGCTCCTCCTCGGAACAGAGGTAGGCCCAGGCGGTGTCGTCGAACTGCAGGTACCGCGCGCCGACGTCGTAGAAGGCCTGCACCGCGTCGCGGTAGGCCGTGACGAGGTCGTCGACGATGTCTTCGCGTCCCCCGTAGGTACCCGCGTCGATGTGCCCCGGCTCGAGGCGGAAGTCGAGCACGGTGGGCGCGGGGATCGAGAACTTGGGCACAGCCCCGGTCGTCCGCTCGAGGAGCGACGCCAGTGACCGATAGTGCTCGAGAAATGGATGCCGCGGGCTGAACCCGATCGGTCCGGTGATCTCGATGCCCCGCGGCCGCGTCTGCACCCCCTGGAACTGGATGCCGTGATCGAGTTCGACGATCTCGACGCCGTCGAGGAGCCCGAAGAAGTCGAAGTGCCACCAGGAGCGTCGGAATTCGCCGTCCGTGGCGAGCTGCAGTCCGGCATCGGCCTGTTGCACGACGAGTTCGGCGATCGCGGTGTCTTCGGCGACGCGCAGCCCCTCGGCATCGAGCTCGCCCGCGGCGTGACGCGCGCGCGCCTCGGCGAGCGCGGGCGGACGGAGGAAGCTGCCGACGATGTCGGCGCGGAACGGTGGCGTGGACATGGGTCGAGCGTAATCACGGCGCCGGCGCGGCGCGCACCCCTCGACACACGGGGTCACGTGTGTCGAGGGGTGGGCTCTCCGGTCAGCGCAGCCGGACGGCGTTCCTCGATTCGAGGGTGACCGTCGGGTACCCGTCCAGCGTGCCGGTGACGGCGACGGAGATGCTCGCGCCGCGATCATCCCTCGTCAAGGTGTACTGGCGGCCGGTCGCGCCGGCGATCGGCTCGCCGTCGCGGAGCCACTGGTAGCTGATCGACGTGCCGGGCGTCCAGACGCCGGCCACCCCGGTGACCCTGGCTCCGACCCACGGCAGGCCGATGACGAAGCCCTCCGTCGCGAGCGCCGTCTTCAGCGTCGGCTCCGAGCGCAGCGTCACGGTGTCGTAGCCGTCGAGGGCGCCTGTCACCTCGACGCTGATCGGCTGGCGCAGGTAGGCCGCGCTCACCTTCAGCGTGGCGCTGTTCTGACCGCGGATGGCGCGGTCGCCGACGTACCACTGGTAGGTGAGCCTCGCCCCCTCGGTCCAGGCGCCCGGCACGGCGGTGAGCCGCTCACCGACCGCCGGCGTGCCCTCGATCGTCGGCGTCGTGGCCTGCAGCGCGCGCAGCGTGGGGTCCGACACGATGCTGCGGTCGACGAAACCGGGAGCGGATGCTGTGACCCGTACCGTGATCACGGCACCGGCAACGCCTGGTTCGACGACGTAGGTCGCTCCGGTCGCACCCTCGATCGGCTGCCCATCGGCGAACCACTGGTACGACAGCGTCGCCTCGGCAGTCGACGACGAGCCGGTCGCGGTGAGCTCGGCACCGAGACGCGCATTGCCCGTGATCCCCACACCGTCGAGCGCTGCCACCTCGGTGTCGCCGAAGTCGAGCCACGTACCCTCGAGCTCGGTGTACCCCTGGCTCGGCTGCGTGTAGTCGCAGACTCCGGTGTCGAACAGCGCCGTCAGGCGGTTCCATTCGTCATCGGTCATCTCGGGGTAGTCGCTCCGCGACGGCTCGGTCAGCTCGCACTTCAGCACCTCGGCCGACAGCGGCAGCCCCGCCTCCGCCCGCGGCTGCGAGTGATACGGGTAGAGCGTGTTGCACGCCGTGGTGGGGTCGTCGTAATCGAGCACTTCGGTGATGAACCCGCCCTGGGCGTCGAAGCACCCGTCGGTCAGATCCGCCGGACGCGCCGCGACCGTGCGAGCCCGATCACCCGGCCCGCCGGCTTCGACGATCGCGTCGAGCCAGGCCTCGAGCTGCGTCAGGGCCTCGGCCCGCATCGCCGCCGTCGCCGGGCCGTTGTTGGGGCCGGTCCAGTTGACGTGGGTGTCGGCATCACCCCAGGCCTGCAGCATCCGCTCACGGATGATGGCGGACCGGTAGCGCTCGTGGAAGTCGCCGGTGGGGTCGGTGTAGTTGCGGATCTCGATGACCGGGATGGTCTCGAGTCCCCCGGTCATCATGTTGACCCGGCCCGTGGCGAAGGCCCGCTCGATTGCTTCGACACTCGCCTCTGAGCGCTCGGCCGTGCGGGCGCCGTCGACGTCGATGCCGCCGATGTTCTCGTTGAGAGACAGGAACTGCTGGGGCGTGATCACCCCGTCCGCGAGGGCGTTCAACCCGTACTGGACGCCGACGTTGTCGGGCTCCACGCGCAGGCCGCGGCCCTGTTCGTCGGTGCCGTAGACGTTCTTCACCATGTCGGCGATCGTGCACCGGAGGCCGTCGGGGTTGGTCGGCGACCAGCGGTCTTCGACCGGGATCGCCGCGTTGCACCCGCGGTTGGGGTCGTCGACACCGTCGAAGAAGGTGAAGCCGAAGCACGTGCCCGTGGTCGCATGGCCGGTGACGGCGAGCTTCTGCGCGTCGGTCCAGCCGGCGCCGGCCGGCGAGTTCCAGTAGCCGAGCAGACCGCGGCAGTCGTGACCGCCGATGGTGGTCGAGCGCTCGTCGGGGTAGCCGATCTCACCGAGCACCCCGTCGAGGATGCCGGGGTAGTTGTTCGACAGCAGCAGCTGCTGCATGGTGCCCGCGGATCCACCCGAGCCGATCGTGTACGTCACAGGGCCGAGCTGCTCGACGACGTGCTCCTTGACCATCATGGCCGTCTCGGCGCTGGTGACGTCGTTGCAGTTCTGGGCGTAGACGTTGAAGGTCGCCGAGGCCACCGCGTAGCCGCGGCTGAGGAGGAGGTCGTTCTCGACACCGCCGGTGGACGACCCCTGCCAGTACCCGACGCCGCAGGCCCCGCCGAAGGTGTAGGCCAGGCGCCCGTTCCATCCCGCGGGGCTCGCGAACGGGGTGGGTTCGGGGTCGGTCGGCTGGTGCAGCATCGCGGTCTCGTACACCGCGCGGTTGATGGTGCCTCGCTCGATGCGGACCACGTAGGGAACCGTGTCACCCTCGATTGTCGTCGTGGTGGCGACATCCGCCGGGGTCGAGCCGTCGGTCGGGTAGTTCGCGAACTGTCCGCCGGTGGTGCGGTAGCGGTAGGACACGACCGCTGCCTCGACGTGGCAGTCCTCGTCGACGGGACCGAGATTCCAGGGAGCGCCTGATGCGGTGCAGTACATCGGATGCTGCGGGCCCGAGAAAACCGGCCCGGTGATCGGGTGGTTCTCGATCTCGAGGCTCGCGAGCTCGCCGCCCGAGCCCGAGGTCACCGTGATCTCGCTGACGCCGATCGGGAGGTCCGTGACTTCGCCGACGAGTCTGCCGTCGAGCGGCGCGAACGCCGCGGTGACATCCGCACCAGCGGCGGTGACACGCACCTCGTCGGTGACACCGGAGATGCCGATGAGGGCGTCGCCGCCCGAGACGCTGTCGGCGCGCCCGGAGAGCACCTCGATGGCGGCGTCTGGTGGTGCGGCGAATGCCGCCACCGGGGTGAGGACGGAGGCGAGGAGCGCCACCGTCGCAGTCGTACACGCCCACAGGCGCGCTCGAGCAGAGGTCATAGGTCCCGAACCTTTCGACGTCATCGTCGTTGACATGCGGCGTCATCGTCGCACGCGAGTCATAGTAGAAGTCACAGTGACGAGCGTCAATGAAAGTTTGTAGTCACTGGTCCTCGGAGCACGCCGAATGACACCCGGGCGCGGCACGCACCGCGGGCGAGAACGGTCTTGGCGAAAGTCTCGCCTCAGCCCGTGGCGGGGAGCGGGCGCCCCTGCTGAGGCGAGCCGGTCCCACTCCCGGCAACGGGGGCTACCTCGGGAAGCGGTTCGGCGTCAGGCAGCGGTTCGGTGTCGGGGATCTCGGGCACGACCGCGAGACCCGACGGGATGACCCCTTCGGCCCGGTCTCGTCCCACGCACTGCGCGGCAACGATGATCCGCTCCCCCTCCCGCGCTTCGGGAACATTCAGACCCAGCCACTCCGAAACGGCCACGAGGGGGATCGAGACGGAGCTGTCCACCGTCTCGACGGGCGGCACGAGGACGATCGGCATCGACACCTCCGGCACTCCTGGGCCGAGCGGATAGGCGTAGCTGAACTGTGCGGAGACGGCTCCGCCGCTGCATCCCTCGATCGTCACCGCGCTCGGCCCGTCAGCGGCGCGGAGCGTGGCCACCGTCACGCCCGCGGGAACGACCAGGCGGAGCCCCATCGATGTGATGGCGGCGAGGGCGTACGTGCGGACACCGGCGGTGTCGCATTCGACCGTGATCTCGACCTTTCCGCCGGGCGGACGCGACGCTGAGGAGAACCAGGTCGACACGGTCTGCACGGGCAGTCGCGTCACACCGTCCTCGTCGGGGATCAAGAAGACATCCTGCAGCGATGGACCGGGATCGTCTCGGCGATCGAGCGGAGCGTAGAAGAGATCGACGAGACTGGTGCCGCCCGCACACCCCTCGATGAGGATGTCGTCGGCGACGCCGGGCTTCGCGAGATCTTCGACCACGAGCCCATCCGGCACCGAGATCGCAAGGTCGTCCTCGGCCGCCGCAGCGATCGACGCAGGACTCACCCCGGCTGTCAGCGCGACCACCGTCGCCACGATCGTCGCCGACAGGCACACGACCCCCATGGTTCGCTTCATCGTCGTCCCCCCTGCGCGAGCGTACGCGCAATCGGATCAGAACGGTGCGACGCCGTAGCCGCCGTCGTCGGCGGGGACGAATGCGACCCGTGAGGGTGGATGACTCTCGTATGTCTTCCCGCCGGGACTGGTGAACGTCAGCACCCCGCCGGGGAGTTGCTCGACATGCCAGTTCGTCGCGTGTTTCAGCGTGTGGTGTCGGGCGCATTCGTTGCAGAGGTTGTCGTTGGACGTTGGACCGCCTAACGCGAAGTCCCGGGAGTGGTCTTTGTCGCAGATTTTGGCGGGTCTGCGGCATCCGGGTGTTCGGCAGGTGACGTCCCGGGCGTTGAGGAACCTCGTCTGCGACGGATGGGGCACGTAACGGTCGACCGCGGTCACGACGCCGGTGATGGGGTCGGTCATCACCCGATCCCAGACCCTCGCCGTCCCCGCCATCCGCCTGGCGGTCTCAGGGTCGACCGGGGTGATCCCGTTCAATTCGGCGCCGGAGTTGGTGACTCCGGTGAGGGTGGTGATCGGGATGGTGATCTGCACTTCGGCGGTGATGGCGCCGAGTCCGCCCTTCGCCCCATCGGTGGGGTCGATCGTGGGGCACCCGGTGAGGAGCATGTCCAGGGCCAGGTCAGCGCGGATCTCATCCAGCGACCGGTCATCGAACCACGGCTCCGCAGTCTCTCGGCTCCCGCTCCCGCTCCCGTTGCCGTTCCCGTCGTCGTGCGTCCCGGTCTCACCGAGCCCGAACCCCGATCCCGACCCGGATCCTGGGCCGCCGCTCCCGCCGTTCGCGTCGGCGTTAGCCTGCGCGGCGGCGTGCTCGCGTCGTTTGGCGCGGTCGACATCCTTGATCGTGGTGCCCTGACCGGTGAGCCGATGGTACGCGCCGTGGATGTAGACGTTCCCGCCGAGGATCGTCAACGTCGACAGGGTGTCGTCCAGGTCGGTGACCCACACCCGTCGTTCCCGGATCGCGGTGTCGTGTCGTTCCTGCAACGGCCGGGGGTCGAGGACTGCGGCGCGTTGATTGGCGTGCTTCTTCGTCCGCGGCACCGTCTGCCGTTCCGCCTCCACCAGCACGATTCGCTCGAAGTCCGCCCGATCCACCGGGTCCTCGATCACCCGGCCGGCGTCCTGGATCACCTGCGCATGCGCCCTGGTCACCCGCCCCTCCACCAGCGCCGCCATCGTCGCCGGGAACAACTCGACCAGTTCGTGGGCGTCATGCATCTGGGACTGCATCGACCGGTCATTCACCCGCACCGCCATCCCGAGTTCCAACGCCATGGATCGCAGCGGGATGTCCCGCTCCCTCGACGACACCGACCCGATTCGAGACCGCTGCTCCAGCGTCAACGCATACGCATCCGCGAGCAGCCGAGTCTCCTTCGCCTCCAGCACCGCCCGACGCCGACGGAGCTTTGCCAGCTCGTCCGCGAACACCCCGGCACGCTTGTCCTCCGCCCGCCGCCGCTTCTCGTCCGCGTTCACTGAAAACCCCGTCCCGATGACCTACCCACATCATCGCAGAGGGGTACGACATCGACTCCCGCTCTTGCGCCGGAAAATAGAACAGAGTTACGATTATCGCGAAAGCCGTCGCTGCAGCACTCCGCTCGCGAGCGCCTCATCCACTCGGGACACATGCCACCTCATCCGCTCTTCCGCCACAGGGCCGAGTTCGTCGAAGCGACGACCGAACCGGGCCCTGACCTCCTCGCGCGGCCAATCCAAGGGGAGCAGCGCTGCGGGAAGCCCCGCATCCACGCCTCGGAACGCCTGCCACTGGATCATCAGCCCTGTCCGCTCGGCGAGCGCGGCCGCACCTGCGAGCGCCACGGTCGACCCCTCCAACTCATGACGGAAGGCATGGTAGCGATCGAGCACACCGGCGAGGTCCCACGCCCGTTGCGGGCCACCCGGCCCCGCGACATCCAACTGCGCACGCATCGTCGTCACGTCCGGAACCCCGAGGGCGACGAGCTCCTCACGGGCGAGCGCAGCGACGTCCGAGGGGGAGATCCAGACACCGTCGTAGAGCGGACCGAACCCGAGGAATTTCAGCCGCGAGCGAGCGGTGTGCCGCAGCGCGCGCTGAGACTCGGGGATCGAGAACGTCACCACGCTCCACGCGCCGTCCCACACCACGGGCGCCACTCCGAAGCTCTCGAGCCAGGCCGCCTCGTCCTCGATGATGGCGCGCCCTCGCGACGTGAGCCCATGGGTCGTGCGCCGGCCCTCTCGTCGCTGCTCGAGCAGATCCAATCGCACGAGCCGCGCCAGCGTCGCCCGGGCCGCGGGCTCTTTCATCCCGAGGTCGCCCATCGCCCCGACGAGCGCCGCCGAGGGCAACGGGTCTGCGTTTCGCCACCAGTAGTCGCCGAACAGGGTCAGCACCTGGCGTGCCGGCGAGACCTTCCGCAGGGGACGACCCGCACCGGTCGCGCCCGCCCCCGGGGGCGGCGACTCACCGGCGGATGACGGGGCGAGGGCCATTCCGACATCCTGGCAGGTCGCACGCTCCCCGCGGCGGGTACCGCCCGACCGGGCGCCTCGCTAGGGTGTGCCCATGAAGGCGATCATCGCGGGGACCACCATGCCCGTTCTCGAGCTCACTCTCGACGCAGGAGAGCGCATCATCGCTGAAGGCGGCGACGTCTCGTGGCTGACGCCGGGCTTCGACATCCAGACCTCGACCGCGTTCGGCTCCGGCGGCAGGGGCGGCTTCATGAGCGGACTCAAGCGCATGGTCGGCGGCGGACAGCTCTTCCTCACCCAGTACACCGCGCAGGCACCCGGCAGCTTCGTCGCCTTCGCCGCGCAGCTGCCGGGCACGATCCGCGAGCTTGCGATCGATCCGCAGGACCAGTTCATGGTCCAGTCGGGCGCGTACATGGCCAGCACCCCGGATGTCGAGGTGTCGGTCGGCCTGCAGAAGAAGCTCGGCGCCGGCATCTTCGGCGGAGCGGGGGTGGTGTTCCAGAAGCTCGCCGGGAACGGCACCGCGTGGGTGCAGCTCGCCGGCGAGATCGTCGAGTACGACCTTCAGGCGGGGCAGTCCCTGCTCATCCACCCGGGGCACCTGGCGCTCTACCGTGCCGAGATGCCGCTCGAGTTCGCCAGCATCAAGGGCATCAAGAACAAGTTCTTCGGCGACTCGCTCTTCCTCGCGCAGCTTCACGGGCCCGGCCACGTCTGGCTGCAGTCGATGACGCCTGCCAAGCTCGCCGCGGCGATCGAGCCCTACCTCCCCGAGAAGTCGTCGAGTGACAACAACTGAGCGCGCTGGTCACCCCGGCGGTGGGGACGGCTCGTCGAGTCGCCGGACGATACCGGCGAACGCTTGGCGGAGCTCCGCCGGCTCGACCTGTCGCATGTCGGCCGCGAAGGTAAGGTAAAGCCCGGCGAGACCGGTCCATGACCACGCGCCCATCCGCAGCAGGCAGGACCGATCAGAGACGAACTCCACCACCGCGCCACCGGGAGCGAACATGGCCGCCGTCGCGGGCGGGACATCGAGGACGACCGATCCCTGGCAGGGCCACGGAGCCAACATGTCGCCGCGATCGAATGCACGCTGGACGAACTCGCCGACGTCGGACGTGGGGAGCGGTCGCTCGTCGAACGGAACCCAGGTCGGCGATTTCGCCGTCAGCCGGTCGAGCCGCAGAACGCGCCAGCGAGCCGACTCGAGATCGAAGGCGACCAGATACCACCTGGCCGCCCACACGACGAGGCGATGGGGCTCGACTCGCACACGCACGGGCGATCCGTCGTCGTCACGATACTCCGCGCGCAGGACATGCCGTCGTCGCACGGCCGCTCCGACGTCGCGGACGAGGTCGGCCGAGATCGGCGGCGCGGGGAACTCCCAGTAATTCGCAAGCGTGGTCACCGTGAACGCGTCCGATTCGCCCCTCAGTCGCTCGGGCATGACTCGACGGACAGTCTGCAGGGCCCTGGCCGCCGACTCGCCGATGCCTGCGAGCACGGCGGGCGCCGTCTGCAGGGCGACGGCGATCGCCACGACCTGCTCTTCGTCGAAGAGGAGTGGAGGGAGGCGGGTGTCTGCTCCGAGCCGGTAGCCGCCCCCGCTCCCTTTGACGGGTTCGATGCGGTACCCGAGCTCGCGGAGCGTGTCGACGTCGCGCCGCACCGTGCGCTCAGAGACCTCAAGCCGGTCGGCGAGGTCGGCAGCGCCGATCACGCCTCCCGCACTCAACAGGGAGAGAAGCGTGAGAGCCCGAGAGGAGGTGGAGGCCATGACGACATCCTCACCCGCAGAGCGGCCACTATGCGTCCTCTTTGTCGGACATCGTCATGCCAGGCGGACTTTCCGCCCACAAGGGAGGAAAGCCATCATGCGGGTTCTCATCATCGGCGGCGGCCTCGGCGGCCTTGCCCTCGCAGCCGGACTGCGATCGCGGGACATCGACGTGACGGTCTACGAACGAGACACCGACCTCGCGGCGACGGGCGGATATCACATCACTCTCGACCCTCGTGCCCAGCGCGCGCTCACCGACCTTCTTCCGGACGTCGCGATGCGACGCATCCGTGCGTCGGCGGCCCTCGCCGGGCGCCGCGACGCCGATGTGATGTGGGACTGGCGCGGCCGACAGCTCGCGGTACTCCGCGGGGTGGTCCACCCCGACGCGATCGATATCGACAGGATCACCCTTCGGCTGATCCTGGCGGAGGTGGTCGGAGATGATCTGCGTACAGGCAGGACCTGTCTCGGGATCGAGACGGAGGATGCCGCTGTCACCGCGTCCTTCGATGACGGATCCACCGCGACCGGAGACATCCTCGTGGGAGCGGACGGCGCGCACTCGCTCGTCACACGAAGGCTTGCCGGCGAGTCCCCCTCCCACCCGACCGGACTCGTCGGAACGTCGGGCCGCACCCGCATCGACGATCTCAGCGCGTCCGAGCGCGGACGACTCGGCACCCGCTCGAGCTTTGCGATCGGCCCGAGGGGCACCGCGCTCTACGCCGGATACCTCGACCCGGCGGGACACGCCGCCCTCGACGACCCCGCGGAGAGCCGAGCCGTCACCCGCGAGCCGTCGTTCATCTGGGGTGCGATGTTCCCCGAGACCGCAACCACGGCGGGCTGGCGCAACCTCGACGGAGCCCGGATCCGTGACGCCTCGATCAGCCTTCTGCACAAGCGCGGCTGGGATCGCCGAACGCTGGAACTCCTCGAACGGACGATGCCCGAGAGCGTCGCCGTCTACCGCTTCAACGCCGCGGCCAGCGACCCATCGCTCCTCGCGCCGTGGGCGCCTGGTCGGGTCACCGCGCTGGGCGACGCTGTGCACTCGACACCGCCCACCGCGGGGATGGGCGCGGGCATCGCGATCCGCGATGCCGAACATCTCATGAGGGCAGTTCATGAGATTCTCGGAGGGCGCCCACTCCCCGAGGCGATCGGCGACTATGAGCGTGAGATGGCCCTGCGCGGCGCGGAGGCGATCACCCTCGCGATGAAGACCGTGCGCCAGGTGCTGTCGACCGACTCGGCGCTCGGATCGGCCCTTCTCCGAGCGGTGGTGCCGCCGATGGCGGCGTTTCAGCGCCTGCGCCGGTAGAACCGACCTCCACGGTCTACCCACAACGTCTTCATGACCACATGCCGGGCTCTGTGGAGGGACGGGGGGAGTCGGGAATAAGAATGATCCATGCCCCGCATCCTCATCACCGGCATGTCCGGCGCCGGCAAGTCGACCCTCCTCGCCGAACTCGCGCGCCGCGGCCACCTCACCGTCGACACGGATTATGACGGCTGGACCGACGGCGACGGCGGGCCCTGGGATGAGGACCGGATGACGCAGCTCCTCGCCACGCACGACGACATCGTCGTCTCGGGCGCCGCCGAGAACCAGGGCGTGTTCCGTGACAGGTTCGCCCACGTCATCCTGCTGAGCGCGCCGATCGAGGTCCTGCTCGACCGCGTGCAGCTCCGCACCGACAACCCGTACGGCAGGACGCCGGCCCAGCAGGAGGATATTCGCCGCTACACCCTCGAGGTCGAGCCGCTCCTCCGCCGCTCGGCGACGCTCGAGCTCGACGGCCGCCGGCCGGTAACCGTCCTCGCGGACGAGGTCGAGCCGCTCCTCGCCGCTGCGGCCCCGCCCGAGGGGTGAGCCCCACCCGCGCTCAGTACACGTACTCCATGAGTTCGACCCCGAGCGTGCGGAACGCCTCGTGCGCCCGCACCCGATGCATCACCGACAGGTCGTCGAAGCAGACGATCAGGGCGTAGGAGACACCGGCGCGAGGCCCGGCGATCACACCGGCCTCGACACGGATGCCGCGGTCGCGGCCGGTCTTGTTCAGAAACAGCAGCCCGTGGTCGTCGCTCTCGTGCGCGAAGGGGTCGAGCCCCGTCGCCGAGGCGACGAGGGAGAGGTCGTGATTGAGCGTCAACCACTCGGCGACCTGGGCGCTCACCGCCGGCGACACCGCCTGGCTGTTGACCAGTGCGGCGAAGACCTCGGCGAGATCCCGCGCCGAGCTCAGAGCGAAGTGCGGCGCGTCGTCGGGCCCGCGATGATCGCGGAACCGGTCGAGGAGCGCCGTCCGCGAAAGGCCCAGCGCGTCGATCCGCGCGCGCACGGCGGGCAGCCCCACCCGTTCGAGCAGCCCGTTCGCCGCCAGGCCATCGCCCGCCGCGGCGGCGAGCACCGCCATGTCGACGAGCGGCAGCGTCGGCACCTTCAGATGCTGCCAGAGCCCCGCGCCTTCGACACCGGCGAGCGCGGTCCGGTCGAACAGCTCGAGCGGATCGAGGGTCCCGCCCTCGAATTGCGCGGCGACCTCGATCAGCAGCGGCACGACCCCAAGCCCGGCGACCGGCTGGGTGACGTGATCGTCACCGGCGAGCACCGAGGTGCCGCGATCGAGGTCGGTGATCCGCACCGAGACCTGCGCCCCCGAAGCGGCGACGTCGTCGAGCGCGCGCAGCGTCGAGGTGAAGGTGCGCTTGCCGCCGGCCCCACGGCGCGAGGCGCGCGCGCGACCCCGGCGGGATCCGCGCGCATCGGAATCGCGCCGGAAGCCGGGATCGGAAGGTCCCGTCGGCCGCGGTTCTGAGCCCCGCGCCGGCGGTTCGGAAGCGTTCGCCACGGCGGCTGTCCCTCCTGCCAGACGGTTCGTGTGCCTGTCTACGCGAAGACCGCGTCCACCACCAGACCGGCGGGATTACCAGATGGTGACGCGCTTGTCCTTCTCGAGCCACAGCGCGTCGGATTCGGTGACGTCGAAGGCGTCGTAGAACGCATCGATGTTCCGGACGATCTGGTTGCAGCGGAACTCGTTCGGCGAGTGCGGGTCGATCGTCAGCAGGCGGATGGTCTCGGCGTCGCGGCCCTTCTGCTGCCAGATCTGCGCCCACGACAGCAGCAGACGCTGGATGCCGGTGAACCCGTCGATCTCAGGGCCTTCGACCGGGGCGCTGTCGACGTCGGCGCCGAGCGAGAGGCGGTACGCCTTGATCGCGATGCCGAGGCCCCCGAGGTCGCCGATGTTCTCGCCGATCGTCAGCGCGCCGTTGACCGTGTTCTCATCCGACAGGCCCTGCGGCACCAGCGCGTTGTACTGCTCGATGAGCACCGCGGTGCGCTCCTCGAAGGCCGCGCGGTCGGCATCCGTCCACCAGTCGCGCAGCGACCCGTCGCCGTCGAAGCGGCTCCCCTGGTCGTCGAAGCCGTGACCGATCTCGTGACCGATGACCGCGCCGATGCCGCCGTAGTTGGCCGCGGCATCGCGCGTCTTGTCGAAGAACGGGTACTGCAGGATCGCCGCCGGGAACACGATCTCGTTCATCAGCGGGTTGTAGTAGGCGTTCACCGTCTGCGGCGTCATGTACCACTCGTCGCGGTCGATGGGCCCGCCGACCTTGCCCAGCTGACGGTCGTGCTCCCAGATGTGCGACCGCCGGACGTTGCCGACGAGGTCGGCGGCGTCGATCTCGAGCGCGGAGTAGTCCTTCCAGGTCACGGGATAGCCGATCTTGGGCGTGAACGCCGCGAGCTTCGCCAGCGCCCGCTCGCGGGTCTCGGGCGTCATCCACTCCAGATCGGAGATGCTCTGCCGGTAGGCCTCGATGAGGTTCGCGACGAGCTCGTCCATCGCCTCCTTCGCCGCCGGCGGGAAGTGCCGCTCGACGTAGACCTTGCCGATCGCCTCGCCCATCGCCGCCTCGGTGAGGCTCACGCCCCTCTTCCAGCGTTCGCGATTGACGGGGACGCCGGTGAGCTGGGTGCCGTAGAAGGCGAAGTTCGCCTCGACGAAGTCATCCGACAGGAACGGAGCCAGCGCGTGGATGACCTGGAAGCGCAGCCACGCCTTCCAATCCTCGAGCCGGTCGTCGCGCAGCAGCCCGCCGAGCCCCTCGATGAAGCTCGGCTGGTAGACCACGACCTCGCCGAACGCGCCCTCGAACCCGGGCGCGAGACCCTCGAGCCACGGCTGGAGGTCGGCCCCGGCGAGGCTCTTGACCTGGTCCCAGGTGCGCAGGTTGTAGGTGGCGACCGCGTCGCGGCTCTTGACGTTGTCCCAGTGGTGGGTGGCGAGCTCGGTCTCGAGCAAGAAGATGCGATCAGCGGATGCCGCGGGGTCGGCGACTCCCGAGAGCTCGAGCATCTTCTCCAGGTGGGCCCGGAACGCCGTCCGGGTGTCGGCGAAGTTCTCGAGGCGGTAGTAACTCTCGTCGGGGAGGCTCAGCCCGCCCTGCACGAAGAACGGCACGTAGCGCTGCGGATTGCCCGGGTCGGGCTCGACGTAGAGGACCATCAGCGACCCGGCGCCCTCGCGCTCGAGCGCGCCGACGAGTCGCAGGAAATCGGGGATGCTCGCGACCTCGTCGACGCGCGCGAGCTGCCCCGCCAGCGGCGCGGCGCCGAGTTCGGCGATGCGGCCGGTGTCCATGAAGCTGGCGTAGAGGTCGCCGATCTTGCGGGTCTCGGTGCCGGGCTCGGCATCCTGCGACTCTTCGATGATCGCGCGGACGTCCTTCTCGGCCTGCTCGGCGATGAGGTGGAACGACCCCCACCGCGCCTTGTCGTCAGGGATCTCGGTGCGGTCGAGCCACGATCCGTTGACGTGGCGGAAAAGGTCGTCCTGCGGGCGGATCTCGTCGCTGAGCTCGTCGAGCGCAAGGCCGGAGCGGAGTGCATCGGTCATGGGTTCCAGGATAGGCGGCGGTTTCTGTGCGGGGCGTCCGTGCCCGTGTCGCCGACGGCTCACCCACGCCGCACCCCCCTCTCCGCGCGCTTCCTCCACGCGATCCGTCGAAAAACGCGGCTCGGGATGCGGCGGAGCCGTGTTTTCTGACGGGTCGGCGATTCGTCCGACTGCGGCCACCCGCGGGAGCAGATCGCGACCGGTGTCGCCCACGGGTCCTACCCTCGGAGGGTGAGCGAGAGCGGGGAGAAGACCGGGCGGATGACGCTGAACCGCGACATCCTGAGGCTCGCCGTCCCCGCGCTCGGCGCCCTCATCGCCGAGCCCCTCTTCCTCATCCTCGACTCCGCCTTCGTCGGGCACCTGGGAGTCGTGCCGCTGGCGGCGCTCGGCATCGGCGCGGCGGTGCTGCAGACGATCGTCGGGCTGATGGTCTTCCTCGCCTACTCCACCACTCCGGCCGTCGCCCGGCGCTTCGGCGCCGGGGACCCTTCGCGTGCGGTGTCGGTCGGGATCGACGGCATGTGGCTGGCGCTGGGCATCGGTGCGATCCTCGCCCTCACGGGCTACCTCGCGACCCCCCTGCTCGTCGGCCTGTTCGGCGCCGGAGCCGATGTCGCCGCCGACGCCCAGGTGTACCTCGGCATCTCGATGTGGGGCCTCCCGGCGATGCTCATCGTCTTCGCCGCCACGGGGCTCCTCCGCGGCATGCAGGACACCGTCACGCCGCTGTGGATCTCGGGTCTCGGATTCGGCGCGAACGCACTGCTGAACTGGGTGTTCATCTACGTGTTCGGCTGGGGGATCGCCGGTTCGGCCGCCGGCACGGTCGTCGCCCAGTGGGGCATGGTCGCCGCGTACGCGGTGGTCATCGGACGGCTGGCGCGCCGGCACGCGGCATCCGTCCGACCCCAGCGCGACGGCGTGCGCGGCTCGGCGCTGCAGGGCGGGTGGATGTTCCTGCGCACCGTGTCGCTGCGCGCGGCGCTCCTCGCCACCGTCGCGGTGGCGACCGGGCTCGGCACGGACGAGCTCGCCGGCTGGCAGGTCGCGTTCACGATCTTCTCCACCGCCGCCTTCGCGCTGGACGCCCTGGCGATCGCCGCGCAGGCGCTCATCGGCGAAGGCCTCGGGGCCGGCGACGAGCCGTTCGTGCGCCGCGTGCTCGGCCGTACCGTGGCGTGGGGGGCCTGGTTCGGAGTCATCGTCGGCGCGGTGATCGCCGCGACATCCGGGGTCATCGGCCTGGTGTTCACCGGCGACCCGGCGCTCGCGGCCCTCGTGCAGCCGGCCCTGCTCGTCCTCGCGGTCGCCCAGCCGGTCTGCGGCGTGGTGTTCGTGCTCGACGGGGTGCTGATCGGCGCCGGCGACGGGAAGTACCTCGCGATCGTCGGGGTGCTCAACCTCGTGCCCTTCGTTCCCGCACTGGTGCTCGTGGCCGCGTTCGCTCCGACCGGCGCAGCGGGCCTGGCGTGGTTGGCGGTGGCGTTCTTCGGCGTCTACATGCTCGCGCGTCTGGTCACGCTGGGGCGCCGGGTGCGCGGTCGCGCGTGGCTGACCGCGGGCGCATGACTCTACGATGACCTGACATACGACAAGCCCCGACGTCGGGGATGTGGTGCGGGGGGAACGTGGCCGATGCCAGGCAGGCGGGTCGGGGCGGGGACCCGCGCGGCTCCGACGCGCCTCGGCCCGGCGAGCTCCCACGAGTGCCGGGCGAGAGGTTGGATCGGAGCATCCGGGCCCTGATCGTCCTCATGGTCGCCGTCAACGTGATCTATCTCGGCGCTCTTCTGCTGCCCGGCGACCCGGCCAGCCTTCTGATCGACGTGTGGATGTCGATCACCGCCCAGTGGGTGCCCGTCGCCGTGTTCTGGCTCGTCGCGGTCCGCACGCGCTTCCGCCGGTGGGAAGTGATCCTCGCGGCGGCGGGCGTCACCTTCAACGCGGCCGGCGACACGGTCTATGCGCTGGCGATGGGTGCCGATGGAGTGCTCCCTTCGCCGTCGCTCGCCGACCTCGGGTACCTGCTCTATTACCCATTGACGATGGCAGCGCTCGTCCTTCTTGTTCGACGCCAGTCGGCGCGTTCGCTGAGAGCCGCGCTCTTCGACGCCGGCGTGGCATCCCTCGGGGCAGCGGCCGTCCTCGCCGTTCTCCTCGCCCCGATCTTCACCGACGCGTCGAGCGCCACGACGACGCTCGACGCGGCGATCGCCGCGCTGTACCCGCTGTTCGATCTGCTCCTCATCACCGCCGCGGTGGGCGTCTCCGCGTCGCCTGCGCTGCGACTGGGGCCACGCTGGCAGCTCCTCGTCCTGGGTTTCCTCCTCTTCGCCGGGGCGGATGTCGCATACGCCCTGCTCAGTCATGCCGGCATCTACGCCGCCGGCTCGCCGCTGGACGTGCTCTGGACCGCGGGACTCGCGTGCGCGGCCGTGTGGGTCGATGGATTCACGCGCTCCGACCCGGCCATGCCCCGCGCCCGGTCCCACGCGCCGCGCCTGCCGGTCCCGGCGTTCGCGGTTCTCGCCGGGCTGGGCGTGCTGCTCCTCGCCACGCAGACGTCGGTGTCGACAGTCGCGCTGGCGCTGGCGGCCGCCACCGTGGTGCTCGCCGCGGTGTCGGTTCTGAGACGCCAAGCGACCCTCGCGCGCCTTCTCGAGGGCCAAGAGGACCTGGTGCGGCAGCTGCAGAAGCTCGACGCCTCCAAGAGCTCCTTGATCGACACGATGAGCCACGAGATGAGGACACCGCTGACCTCGATCCTGGGGTACCTCGACCTGGTACTCGATGACCAGGGCGTCTCTCCCGACACGAAGGACATGCTCAGGGTCATCGAGCGCAACGCCCACCGGCTGCAGAGTCTCGCCGGCACGATGCTCCAACTGACCCGTCTGGAGGCAGGCGAGGCGCCCGCCACGGCGCGGGTCGCCATGGCTCAGGTGCTGCGCCGCGTCGAGGAGTCGATGCGGCCGCTCGCGGTCACCCGGAACGTCGCACTCCACTTCCTCGTCGACCATGCGGCCGATGTCGCCGGAGATGAGGGCCAACTCGAGCGCGCTGTCACCAACCTGGTCGAGAACGCGGTGAAGTTCACGCCGCCGTACGGCTCGGTGCGCGTCCACAGCGCACCGGCGGCGGGGCCGCATGGGGAGCCCGCCGTCAGGATCGACGTCTCCGACACGGGAATCGGAATACCGACCGACGACGTCCCGCACCTGTTCGACCGCTTCTTCCGAGCGGCCAACGCGCAGGATCGCTCGGTTCAGGGAACCGGGCTCGGGCTCGCCATCGTGCGGGAGATCGTCCGAGCGCACGGCGGCGAGGTCTCCGTGCGCTCCGTTCTCGGAGAAGGATCGACCTTCCGCGTCACACTTCCTGCGCTCCCGGTGACCGGGAGGTGACTCCCCGTCACGCCCAGCGTCGACACCACTCGTACATGACGACCGCCCCCGCGGCGGAGGCGTTGATCGAGCGGGTCGAACCGTACTGGGTGATCTCGACCACGGCCGATGCGGCGACGAGCGCCTCGGGCGACAGCCCCGGACCCTCCTGGCCGAACAGCAGCACGCATCGCTCGGGAAGGTCGGCGCGGTCGAGCGCCACCGACCCTTCGACGTTGTCAATCGCGATGACGGGCAGCCCCTCGCTCTCCGCCCAGGCGGCGAACGCCGCGACATCCTCGTGATGCCGCACGTGCTGGTACCGATCCGTGACCATCGCGCCGCGACGGTTCCACCGCCGGCGCCCGACGATGTGCACCTCGGCGGCGAGGAAGGCATTCGCACTCCGCACGATCGAGCCGATGTTCATGTCGTGCTGCCAGTTCTCGATGGCGACGTGGAAGCCGTGGCGGCGCTGGTCCAGGTCGGCCACGATGGCGTCCATCCGCCAGTAGCGGTAGGCGTCGACGACGTTGCGGGCGTCGCCGGCGGCGAGCAGTTCGGGGTCGTAGCGCGGATCATCCGGCCAGGCATCCGGGCCACCGGGCCAGGGCCCCACGCCGTGCGCGGGGACCGGCGGCTCCGCCGGCTCCGGCTCGGGCTCGGTCGGCGCGGCATCCACGAGCCCAGGCTATCGCCGACCGCGCAACCCCTTTCCGGTCCTCCCCACACCGGGTTCATCCACGACATACTGGAGATTCGCCGACGACGAGACCATGTGGGGGATTCCTTGTTCGACGACGACAGACGTCAACGCGCCATCGAGGCCCTCGGGCTTCTCGACACGCGCCCCGACGAGCGCGTGGACCGGGTGACGCGTCTCGCGCAGGAGATCTTCGGCGTACCGATGGTGAGCGTCACTCTCCTCGATCGCGACCGGCAGTGGCGGAAGTCCCAGATCGGTCTCGGCGGCGACGAAGCGCCGCGGGAGGGCGCATTCTGCGACATGACGGTCCGCCAGGGCGGCACGCTGATCGTCGAAGACGCGAGCGTGGACGAGTACTTCGCGACGAACCCGTTCGTCGAGGGCGATCCGCACCTGCGTTTCTACGCCGGGCACCCTCTGCAGGCTCCCGGCGGCGAGTTCGTCGGCACCCTGTGCATCCTCGACACCCAGCCGCGATCGCTCGATGCCCGCGAGGTGGAGCTTCTGCGCGAGATGGCGCAGTGGGTCCAGACCGAGCTCATGGCCGAGGACGACCTCGACCACGCCACCGTCGTGCAGCAGGCGCTTCTGCCCCGGGAGACCCCCGAGGTCGCCGGATACACGCTGGCGGCCGCCGCCACGGCATCCGGACAGTTGATGGGGGATCTCTACGACTGGTACCTGCACGACGGGCGGCTGCGGATGACGCTGGCCGACGTCATGGGAAAGGGAACCGGCCCCGCGATCGTTGCCGCATCGGTGCGCGCGTCGCTGCGCACCGCACCCGACCGCACCCTCGCCGCCGCGGTCGCCGAGGTCGACCGCCTGCTGGAGTCCGACCTCGGACGGGCGGGACTCTTCGTCACCGCCGTGCACGCCGAGCTCGACCCGGGGTCGGGAAGGATCTCGTTCGTCGACGCCGGACACAGCCTGGCGTTCATCCTTCGCAGAGACGGCAGCTGGACGCCGCTGCGCTCGACGGGCCTGCCGCTGGGCATGGGCTTCGACCTCGACCGGACGGCGGCGTCGGTGCAGCTCGAACCGGGCGACGCGTTCCTGTGCTGCAGCGACGGCCTTCTCGACATCCTCGACGAAGAGGACCCGTTCGGCCACGTGCTGCGGGTGATCTCGACGGAAGGACCCGACGGCGCCGTCGCCGAAGCGGTGCGACTCGCCCACGAACGCCGCGCGCCCGACGATGTCACGGTGCTGCTCGTCCGCCGAGACGGGTGAGGGGGCGGAGGACGAATGATGAACAGGGTGACGCGATGACGGCGCGCTTCGTCTGGATCCGGATCCTCGCGCTGTTGTCGGTGCTCCTCGGAGTGAACTACATCGCATGGCGATGGCTCGACTCGATCAACTGGTCGGCCTGGTGGATCGCCGTTCCCCTCGTCATCGCCGAGACCTACAGCCTCATCGACACGTTCCTGTTCGCCGTGACGATGTGGCGCGCACGAGACCGGCCCGCCCCGACCTCACCGCCGCAGGGCACCGCCGATGTCTTCATCACCACCTACAACGAGCCGATTGGGATGGTGATGGCCACTGCGCTCGCTGCACAGCGCATCGCCTACCCCCACCACACCTGGGTGCTCGATGACGGGTCCCGGCCCGAGATGGCCGAGGCCGCCCGCACGGCGGGGCTCGGGTACATCACCCGCTCGGAGGACTGGACGGGCAAGCCCCGTCACGCCAAAGCGGGAAACCTCAACAACGCCCTGATGAACACCGACGGCGAGTTCCTGCTCATCCTCGACGCCGATCAGGTGCCCGACCCGCTGATCCTGCACCGCACGCTCGGCTACTTCGCCGATGACCCCGAGGTGGCGCTGGTGCAGACGCCGCAGTGGTTCGTCAACGTCGACGACGCCGACCCGCTGGGAAGCCAGGCCCCACTGTTCTACGGTCCGATCCAGCAGGGCAAGGATGGCTGGAACGCGGCGTTCTTCTGCGGGTCCAATGCCGTGCTCCGCCGCGACGCGCTCATGCAGCTCGGCACCGTCGGCTACGTCCGCGACCTCGAGCAGTCCACGGCCCGCACGCTCAAGGCGGCCGAATCGCTCCTCTCGCGGGCTGCGCGCGACCGCCATGCCGACGAGGCTGTGCGCACCGAGCTGACGGCGCTCCGCGACGAGGTCGCCGGCGCTCGTCGGCAGATCGCCGCCGGCGAACCCATCGGCGAGGTCACCTACCGCGTGCAGGCCGCCGTGGATGCGTCATCCCGTCGCCTCGTCTCGCGCGACCTCTCCGCGCTGCAGGCCGACCTCGACGTCATCGCCCAGCTGCCGATCGAGCGCGACAGCGAACTCGACGCGATCGTCATCGACGACACCGCCCTCGACGCGCTCGCCACCCGGGAGATGTCCCCGCTCGGGGCGGTCGAATCGGTGTCGGCCCTCCTGGACGCACTCCGGGTGGACCGCCCGGGCGAAGCGCAGCCGATACAGCCGATGGCGACGATCTCGGTCACCGAAGACATGGCGACGGCGATGCAGCTGCACTCCCTCGGGTGGCGGAGCGTCTACCACCACGAGATCCTCGCCCACGGCCTGGCTCCGGAGGACCTCCGCACCATGCTCACCCAGCGCCTTCGGTGGGCGCAGGGAACGCTGCAAGTGATGCTGCGCGACAACCCGCTGATGAAGAAGGGCCTCTCGGCGGGGCAGCGACTGATGTACTTCGCCACCATGTGGAGCTATCTCTCCGGCTTCACCGCGCTGGTCTACCTCGCCGCACCCGTGATCTACCTCGTCTTCGGCGTCATGCCCGTGACCGCCTGGAGCGTGGACTTCTTCGCCCGCTTCCTTCCGTACTTCATCATCAACCAGATCCTCTTCCTCGTCGTGGCGCGGGGGATCAAGACGTGGCGAGGACAGCAGTACGCCCTGGCGCTCTTCCCGGTATGGATCGACGCCTGCGTCACCGCCTTCGCCAACGTCGTGCTGAAGCAGCCGCTCGGCTTCGCCGTGACGAAGAAGGACGGCCGGGCCGAGGGCGGGCCGCCGTGGCGGCAGATCTGGCCGCAGCTCACCGCCATCGCCGTCCTGGTGTTCGCGCTGGGCATCGGGCTCACCCGGCTCGCCGTCGGCACCGCCGACGGCACCGGGACCCTCGTCAACACGGTCTGGGTCGTCTACGACCTCGCCGTGCTGAGCGTCATCATCCAGGCCGCGCTCTATCGTGGCCCGAAGGCCTCCCTCACCGACGAAAGGCAGATCGCCCTGTGAACCTCACCGTCACCCCCGGCAGCGCCTACGCCGTCATCGCCCTCGAGGGGCGCCTGACCGCTCCGGGTGTGCCGCGCCTCCGGTCGGCCATCAGCGAACTCGTCGACGCCGGCAGCATCCGGGTCGTGATCGACCTCTCGGGTACCGAATTCGTCGATTCGTCGGGGCTGGGTGCGCTCATCGGCGGACTGAAGTCGGCGCGTCTGGCCGGCGGCGACCTGCGGATCGCGGGGGTCACCGAGCCCGTGCGGCGGGTGCTGAAACTCACGAACCTCGACCGGGTGCTCCGCGAGTACGACACCGTCGAGGCGGCGTTCGATGAGCGTTGACGGCTTCCGGGTCGAGGGACGCGCCGACGACACCTTCATCGACGAGGTGCATCAGGTGCTCGACATGCTGTGGTCGAGCCATCCCGAGGTCGACGAAGAGGACCGCACCCTCTTCACCCTGGCCGTGAGCGAGATCGCGACCAACGTCGTCGAGCACGCACGCGCACGGGAGGAGATCTCCGTCAGCCTCGACGTGTCGATCGACGGCACCGGCCTCCGGGCGGTGTTCTTCGACGACGCCGACCCCGCGCTCATCGACCTCAGGAACGTGTCGATGCCCGGCCAAGACGCCGAGTCCGGCCGCGGACTCGCCCTGGCCCTCGCCACCCTCGACGAACTCGAGCACTCCGGCGAGGCCGGCGGCAACGAGTGGCGGCTCACCCGCCGGTGGCGCCCGCGCGCATAGGTAGCCTGGAGCGGTGGCCTCCCCCGCCGTCGACGACTACCTGAAGACGATCTACCACCACACCGAGTGGCAGGACGCGCGGATGACGCCGTCGCAGCTCGCAGCGGTGCTGGGCCTCGCCCCCTCGAGTGTCACCGAGATGGTGCAGAAGCTCGCCGCGCAGGGGCTCGTCACGCACCGCCCCTACGGCCCGGTGACGCTCACCGCGACCGGCGAGCGCCGCGCCGCCGCCATCATCCGCCGTCACCGGCTCATCGAGACGTGGCTCGTCCAGGAGTTCGGCTACAGCTGGGATGAGGTCCACGACGAGGCCGAGGTGCTCGAACACACCGTCAGCGACCGGCTTCTCGCGCGCATCGACGAACGTCTGGGCCACCCCCGATTCGACCCGCACGGCGATGCCATCCCCGACGCCGACGGACGCGTCGACCGCGAGCCGTTCCTGCTCCTCTCCGCGGCTCCGGCCGGGCATCGCGGTCGTGTGCTGCGGGTGAGCGACCGCGACCCCGATCTGCTGCGCGCCCTCGAGGTCGTCGGCATCGCCGTCGGGCACGTGGTCGAGGTGCGGCCCGCGACCCGCGTGTCGGTCGACGGCGGCGAGGCGCTCACGCTGCCCGACGGGGCGGCGGAGGCGGTGTGGCTGAGCGCCTGACCCCCCTCACCCTCCGCCCTCACCCCTCCCCCCTCACCCCCTCGGCAATCCCGAGCCACCGGATTCGCGTCGAACCACCGCGCTACGGCGGGTGGCTCGACGGGATCAGGGTGGCTCGACGACGTGGCATCGCCGAAGCGGCACGATCAGGGCCAGCGAATGCCCGAGGTCTCCTCGCAGAAGTTCCACAGACGCTCGGCGACCTCGGGGTCGCGGGTGATCTTCGAGGGACGCCGCTTCGCCGGTCGGCCCCGAAGGGTGAACCGCGGCCCCCAGAACTCCCCGCCGTCGACCACCGGGTCGACCAGTGCACGCACGAGCGGCCACGCGCCCTGCTCCTTCGACTGCGTCACGGGACCCTGCAGGTTGTCGGCGAACCGCGCCCAGCGCGACGGCTCGTTCACCCCGTGGATACCGGGTGTCCTCCCGCTGATGCTGTAGCCGGGGTGGGCGACCACGCTCGACACCGGCACCCCGGCCGCGCGCAGGCGACGGTCGGCGTCGAGACCGAGCGCCGTGCACGCCACCTTCGACTGCACGTAGGCACGCCACGGCGTGTAGCCCTCCACCAGCTGGGGGTCGACGGGGTCGTAGGGCGAGATCGTCGTCGAGACGCTGCCGACCCACACCATCCGTCCCTCCACCGCCGCGAGCGAGGTGAGCAGGGCGCCCGCGAGCGCGAAGTGCCCGAGCACGTTGGTGGCGAAGACCACCTCATTGCCCCCGTAGGTCGTCTCGCGGGTGCGGGGCGGATGTACGACGCCGGCGTTCAGCAGCAGGCCATCGATGTTCCAGCGGGCGCGGGCGGTCGCCGCAGCTGCGCGCACGGAGCCGAGGTTGCTGGTATCGAGCAGCAGGGTCTCGGTGGGTCCGACGGTGGCCGCCTCGGGAACCCGCCGTTCGACGGCGGCGCGCGCCGTGACGAGGCGGTTCGGGTTCCGGCCGGTCATGACCACTCGCGCGCCGGCGCGCACGAGCTGCTCCGAGGCGAAATATCCCAGGCCTCGTGTGGCACCCGTGACGAGGTAGGTGCGCCCGGTGAGATCAGGCAGCGCTTCGGGGTCCCACTCGGGCGCGGTCACCCCTCCGACAGTAGACCCCGCGTCCGCCCCGTGGCATCCCCGGCTCCCCCGGTACGCTGGCACCATGCGGACCCGCGCCGATATCGAATGCTGGCTCACCGACATGGACGGGGTCCTCGTCCATGAGAACCGTCCGATCCCGGGTGCCGCCGAGCTGCTCGCGCAGTGGCGCGACCAGGCGACGCCCTTCCTCGTCCTGACGAACAACCCCATCTTCACCCCCCGCGACCTCAGTGCTCGCCTGGCACGGTCGGGCCTGGACGTCCCCGAGGAACGGATCTGGACCTCGGCTCTCGCGACCGCCGACTTCCTCCGCTCGCAGCTTCCCGGCGGTACCGCGTTCGTCATCGGCGAGTCGGGCCTCACGACGGCGCTCCACGAGGCGGGATACGTCATGACCGAGACGCAGCCCGACTACGTCGTGGTCGGCGAGACGCGGCAGTACAACTTCGAGGCGATCACCAAGGCCATCCGCTTCATCAACGACGGTGCACGCTTCATCATCACCAATCCGGATGCCACGGGCCCGACTCCCCACGGCGTGGTCCCCGCCACCGGGTCGTTCGCCGCCCTCATCACCCGCGCGACGGGCAAGGAGCCCTACGTCGTCGGCAAGCCGAACCCGATGATGTTCCGGTCGGCGCTGAACCGCATCGGGGCGCACTCCGAGACCACCGGCATGATCGGCGACCGGATGGACACCGACGTCGTGGCCGGCATCGAAGCGGGCCTGCACACGGTGCTCGTGCTCACCGGCATCAGCGACCAGACCGAGATCGAGCGGTACCCGTTCCGGCCCGACGAGGTCGTCGACTCCGTCGCCGACCTGCTCGCGCCCGAGCCGCTGGAATCGGAGATGCCCGAGGGGGTCTGACCCCGGGCGGCGACAGGATGGGCGCCCTCGACGACGGCGAGAAGGTGACGGCGGCCGACGCCGTCGCCTGGCGATCGTGGCTCGCCGAGAACCACCGCATCTCGAAGGGTGCGTGGCTCGTCCGGCCGCGGCCCGGCTCGGGGCTCGAGCTCGTGGGCTACGAGGACGCGATCGTCCAGGCGCTGTGCTTCGGCTGGGTCGACGGCCCGGTGCGGGTGTTCGACGAGCAGACGAGCGGGCTGTGGTTCGCGCCGCGGCGGCCGACGAGCGGCTGGGCGGCGACGAACAAGGCGCGGGTGGCGCGGCTCGAGGCGGAGGGTCTCCTCGAACAGGCGGGGATCCGCGCGATCGAGGTCGCCAAGGCCAACGGCTCATGGAGCGTGCTCGACAACGCCGAGGCGCTGCGCGAGCCCGACGATCTCGCGGCCGCGCTCGACGCGGCGCCCGAGGCCCGCGCGGCGTGGGACGGCTTCCCGCCGTCATCCCGCAAATTCGGCATCACCCAGGTCGACACCGCGCGCCGACCCGAGACCCGCGCGGCGCGCATCGCGAAGATCGTCGCCGACGCGACGGAAGGGAAGCGCCCATGATCTCCGAGACCGAGCAGACGCTGCTGTTGGTCACCAGCGCCATCATCATCGCCGGCACTCTCGTGGTGCTGCTGTGGCAGCTCGTCCGCTCCCGCCGCGGGCGCGGTCCGCGAGACGGCGAGTAGCCCGCACTCTCGCGCCGAGATCCCGGCGGCGCTCGCCCCGCAGGGCGCTGGGGTGAGGACGGTCGGTCGGGGCGAGTACAGAAACGTCCGGAAAGTACTCGCGCGGGCCGAACCTACGCGGGCGGCGCGCGCGGCGCGCGCGAACGCGCGAGGTGGGCTCGCGGTCCGCGAGACGGCGAGGAGCCCCCGCCGAACGCGGGCACGGGCTACTGCGGCGCGAGCCCCAGGTCGTCGAGGTCGATCGCGGCGAGCCACTGCAGTCCGGCCGCCTCGACGGCATCCTGCGCCCCGGTCTTGCGGTCGACGATCACCGCGACCGCGACCGGCTCCGCGCCCTCGCGCCGCAGGGCCTCGACGGCCTTCAGCGCCGACTGGCCCGTGGTGGAGGTGTCTTCGACGACGACGACGCGCCTGCCCGCGACATCCGCGCCCTCGATCTGCCGGCCCCGGCCGTGGTCCTTCGGCTCCTTGCGGACGACGAATGCGTCGAGGGGGCGCCCCGCCCGCACCGACTCGTGCAGCACGGCGTTGGCGATCGGGTCGGCACCGAGCGTGAGCCCCCCGACCGCGACGACGCCGTCGACATCGCGGATGAGGTCGAGCATGATCCGCCCGATCGCGGGCGCCGCCCGGTGGTCGAGCGTGAGCCGGCGCATGTCGACGTAGTACGTCGCCTTCTTGCCGCTGGACAGGGTGAAGTCGCCGTGGAACACCGCCTCGTCCTGGATCAGGGCGATGAGGGCCTGGCGATCGGCTTCGAGCTCGGGCGTGGAGGCGACGGTCACGACGACGAGTCTAGATCCGGCGCGGTTCTACGCTGGAGGCATGCGCCTGGCCACCTGGAACGTCAACTCGATCCGCGCCCGCGTCGACCGCATCGTCGACTTCGCCGTCCGCGAGAGCGTCGATGTGCTGGCGATGCAGGAGATCAAGTGCAAGGCCGAGCAGTTCCCCTTCGAGCGCTTCGAAGAGGCCGGCTACGAGGTCCAGGCGCACGGGTTCTCGCAGTGGAACGGCGTCGCGATCGCCAGCAGGGCGCCGATCGAGGGCCTGCGCACCGCGTTCCCGGGGATGCCCGGATTCGCCAAGGGGCACGAGGGACCGGATGCTCCGCAGGAGGCGCGAGCGCTCGGTGCGCGCATCGACGGGGTCGAGGTGTGGAGTCTGTACGTGCCGAACGGCCGCGCGCTCGGCGACCCGCACTACGACTACAAGTTGCACTGGCTGGCCGCGCTCGAGCAGTACACCCGCGACGCCCTCGCCGCCGAGCCCCGTCTGCCGCTCGCGCTCGTCGGCGACTTCAACATCGCCCCCACCGACGCCGACAACGGCGATCCCGCGGTGGTGCCCGGATTCTCGACCCACGTCTCGCCGCCCGAGCGCGAGGCGTTCTCGGCGCTGCAGTCGGCGGGACTCACCGATGTCGTGCGCCCGCTCGTGCCCTCCGGCTACACCTACTGGGACTACAAGCGGCTCAAGTTCCCGCGGAACGAGGGGATGCGCATCGACTTCATCCTGGGCTCGGCGGGCCTGGCAGAGAAGGTCACCGGGGCCCAGATCCACCGGAACGAGCGCAAGGGCGAGCTCCCGAGCGATCACGTGCCGGTCGTCGTCGACCTCGACCTGAAGCCGCCGGTCGAGGAGGACGACGATCGCCCCATGATCTTCGGCTGAACCCCGCAGCGTCATCCCGCGACCCCCGGCGTCGCGGGCGGGCCGTATGCTAGCCCCACATCCTCGAAGGAGGAGCGCGATGGGGAGCGTGTCAGAAGCCCGGGGGACCTCTCCCGGGTGGGGAAGAGGTGCGGCCGCGGCCGTCATCTCCGACGTCGTGGTGCGCGTCGCACCGAACGGCCGCCGGTGACCGCCGGGGGCGCACGCGTCGTCGTCGTGGGCGCGGGCTTCGGGGGCCTCGCGGCCGCCGCCCGCCTCGCCGCCGCGGGGCACGAGGTCACGGTCCTCGAGAAGCGCGACCTCATCGGCGGACGCGCCTACCGGTACGACATCGACGGGTTCCGCTTCGACGGCGGACCGACCGTGCTCACCGCCCCGTTCATGTTCGAGGAGCTGTTCGCGCTCGCCGGCGAGAAGCTGTCCGACCACGTCGAGCTCGTCCCCCTCGACCCCTTCTACCGGGCGTTCGACGCGTCGGGCGGACGTTTCGACTTCCGTGCGTCGCTCGCGGACTTCCGCGAGGAGGTGGCGCGGCGAAGCCCGGCCGACGTCACCGGGTTCGACCGGCTGCAGCGGAAGATCAGCGGAATCTTCGACGCCTTCTACCCGTACACCGAGCGCTCCATGATGCAGCTGCATGTGATGCTGCGGATGCTTCCCTACCTGCTGCGCCACGGCGCCGCGCGCGGCATGCAGCACCTGGTGAACACGACCGTCCGCGACCCGTTCCTCCGCCGGGCGCTGTCGTTCCACCCGCTCCTCATCGGCGGCGACCCCGCCCGCACCCCCTCGCTCTACGCCCTGATCGCCGAGTTCGAGCGTCGGTGGGGCGTGCACTACGCCATCGGCGGCACGAGCGCGCTCGTCGAGGCGATCGGCGCACTGGTGCAGCGCCTGGGCGGCACCATCCGCTGCGGCGCCGAGGTCGACCGCATCCTCCTCGCCGGCGGTCGCGTCACCGGCGTGCGGCTGGTCGACGGGTCGGAGATCGAGGCCGACGTCGTCGTCTCGGGTGCCGACCCGGGCGCGACGTACGAGCGCCTGCTCGCGGCGGCCCCGCAGGCGGCGGCGTCGCGGATGCGGATGCGACGGAGCACGCCGAGCATGTCGCTGCACGTGCTGTACTTCGGCGCCGACCGCACCTGGCCCGACACTCCGCTCGCTCACCACAACCTCCTCCTCGGCGGAGACGCGCGGGCGGTCATGCAACGCGTCTTCCGTCCGAAAGCCCGCGACCTCGAGAGCAGTGCGCATCTGACGGCCGACGACCTCTTCCTCTACGTGCATGTGCCGACGCGCACCGACAGTTCCGTCGCACCGCCCGGATGCGAGGCGCTGTACGTGCTCGTGGCCTTCCCGGCCCTCCCCGCGCACGGGGTCCGATCGCCCGAGGCCGCCGCCCACGAGGCCGCCCGGGTGCGCCGTCTCGTGCTCGACACGCTCGACAGGCGCTTCCTCCCCGGCCTGTCCGACCACATCGTCGCCGAGCATGCGATCGGGCCCGAGCACTTCCGCGACGTCTTGCAGACGCCGCGCGGCGCCGCCTTCTCGCTCCAGCCCACCTTGTTCCAGTCGGGCTGGTTCCGCCCGCACAACCGCTCGCGGGCCGTCCGCGGCCTCTACCTGGTCGGCGCCGGCACCCACCCGGGGGCGGGGGTTCCCGCCGTCCTCGCCTCGGGCAAGATCGCGGCCGGCCTCATCGGCGAGGAGTACCCGCGCGCCACCGCGCGACGCGCCGGCGACGCCGACACCTCCCGCGTCGCGGACGAGGTGCCCTCGTGACCGCGGGCACGACGTCGCAGGGCTTCGCCGCCGGGTTCGGCGAGAGCCCCGAGGTCGAGATCGACGACGTGCCGGTCCGCGGCATCCTTCCCAACTGGCTGGAGGGGTCTCTGCTGCGCAACGGCCCCGGGTCGTTCCAGGTGGGCGAGCGGCGCTACCGGCACTGGTTCGACGGCCTGGCGATGCTCCATCGGTTCACGATCTCGCAGGGCGACGGCTCGGGGGGCCGGGTGTCGTACCAGAACCGGTTCCTCGAGACCGAGGCCTATCGCGCCGCGCGGGACGAGGGCCGGATCGCCTTCCCCGAGTTCGCCACCGACCCGTGCCGGTCGCTCTTCGCCCGCGCGATGGCGGTGTTCGATCCCAAGCCGACGGACAGCGCGAAGGTCAACATCGCCAAGGTGGCCGAGAAGTTCCTCGCCCTCGCCGAGACGCCGATCCAGGTCGAGTTCGACCCGGTGACCCTCACGACCGTCGGGGTGACCGGGTGGGACACGTCGAACTTCGGACGGATGACGACGGTGCACCCGCAGCTGGATGACGCGCGAGGCGAGGCGATCAACCTCGTCACGCGGTTCAACGCCTCGAGCCAGTACGTCTTCCGCCACCTCGACACCACGACCCCGGGGGCGACCCCGACGACGCTCGCGCATCGGCGCGTGGGCGAACCCGGATACATTCACTCCTTCGGGATGTCGGAGCGCTACCTCGTGCTCGCCGAGTTCCCCCTCGTGGTCAACCCCATCTCGCTCCTGCTGTGGTTGAAGCCGTACATCGAGAACTTCCGATGGAAGCCCGAGCGCGGCACGAGGTTCCACGTCTTCGACCGCGAGACCGGCGCGCACGTGAAGACCGTCACCTCGGCCGCCTTCTTCGCCTTCCACCACGTCAACGCTTACGACGACGGCGACGAGGTCGTGGTGGACCTCGTCGGCTACGACGACGCGTCGGTGATCGAGGCGTTCTACCTCCACCGGCTGGAGGAGCCCGACGCCCGCATCCCTCCCGGGACGCTCCGCCGCTTCCGCCTGCCGCTGACGGGCGGTGCGAGGACGGTGACGGGCGAGGAGATCTCGTCGACGCCGATCGAGCTGCCGAGCCTCGACTACGCCCGCATGAACACCCGCCCCGATCACCGCTACGTCTACGGCGTGAGCCTCGGCGACCGGCCGGGGTTCTACGACCGGCTGGTGAAGATCGACAACCGCGACGGCACGACCCTGACCTGGCACGCCGAGGACTGCTTCCCCGGCGAGGGAGTGTTCGTGGGGCGCCCGGGGCGGGAGGCGGAGGACGACGGCGTGGTGCTGTCGGTGGTGCTGGATGCCGCGGCCGAGACGTCGTTCCTCCTGGTGCTCGACGCCGCCTCGTTCACCGAAGTGGCTCGTGCAGAGCTGCCGCACGCGGTGCTGCACGGGTATCACGGCCAGTTCTACGGCGACGTGCGCCCCTCCTGACGCGGAAATTCATTCCTCGACGCCGGGCGGCTCGGGCGTGCAGCCGGGCGGCTCGGAGTTGCCGCTGATCGCGAAGTCTTCGCAGTAAAGCCACTCCGACTGCGTCACGCCGAGCACGAACGACACGATCGCGATGCCGCCGACCACCCCGAGGATGAGCCACCGCGTGCTCCGTCGCGTGAAGGACCGGAAGTCGGGCCAGACGATCCGCACCAGCACCCACATGGTGAACGGCAGCGCGACGATGACCATGAGCACCGCGCCGACGCTGACGAGGAGGACCCCGAGGTTTCTCTCGTCCTCGTTGAAGACGTACGACAGCACGATCCACAGCGACGGCACGAGCAGCAGCAGTGCTCGCCCGAGCTTGCCCCCCACGGGCGCGCGCTCCACCAGCACGAACACGAGCGCCGCCGTGGAGGCCGCCCACAGGGTCAGCAGCTGGTCGAAGAACAGGTCGCCCCAGGCGCCGAGGGTGAAGGCGGGCCACCACACCACCAGCGACATCCCGACCATGACGACCCCGATCGGGACCGCACGATCCTGCGCCGCGGGCTTCTGGATCTGCTGTTCGCTCACCCGCCGCACGCTAGCAGCGGTTGGCTCGCGGCTGTTGTCCCGCCCTCAGCCGCGCAGCTGCGTGGCGAGGTAGCGCGCCGGCTTGAGCGACAGACGCGGCTCGGCCTCGCGTAGCGTCTTGATGACGAGCAGCTCGTCGTCGGATGAGACGCCGGCCTGGGCGATCACCTCGCGCGCCCAGTCGCGTGCCCGTACCGTCACGGGCACATCCGCGTCGCCTCCGGGGAACAGCTCGGCGAGCTCCCGCCGAGGGTCATCGCGATCGCCCCAGATCAGGTTGTCGAGTTTCGCCATCATCCACTCCTCTCGTCCTGGTGAAGCCCTCGTGTACTCACCCTCTCATCGCCGTCGGACGCGCACCTCCCTCACCGGGGGGAGACCTCGCGGTCCGCCCTGCGGGGGATGCCCGCGCGCTGTCGCGCCCCTACCGTGGGAGGATGAGCGCCGCCACTGCCGCCCTGAGACGTACCCCGCCGACGCCGAACGACCTCCGCGCCGACCTCGGCCTCGCGCTCGGCCTCTTCGTCGGCGCGGTGCTGAGCGCCGCCCTCGGCTCCGTCGCGGGCGTGTACGGCACCGGCACCGCCGAGATCCAGTGGTCCCTCCTCTACAGCGCCGCCCTCACACTCCCCCTGGCCCTCCGGCGACGCTACCCCGAGATCGTCGCCGTCACGGCGTCGCTGGCGTACTTCATCGGCGTCAGCGTACGGATCCCTGAGATCTACGTCGGCAACATCGCCGTCTTCATCGCGTTCTACACCGTCGGCGCCTGGGTCGACGACCGTCGCCGCGCCTCCATCGTCCGGGTGCTGATCATCATCGGCATGTTCCTCTGGCTCCTCGTCACGACCTTTCAGTCGGCAACGGCGCCCACCGACGACGGGTTCTCGCGCGAGGGTGTGTTCTCACCGTTCGTCGCCTTCATGCTGATCCAGTTCCTCGTCAACGCCGCCTTCTTCGGTGGCGCGTACTACATGGGCGATCGCGCGTACGCCTCGGCCCTGCAGCGCCGCGCGCTGGAGCTGCGCACCGAAGAACTCGAACGCGAACGCGAACTGACGGCGGCGCAGGCGGTGGCGCTGGACCGGGTGAAGATCGCCCGCGAGCTGCACGATGTCGTCGCCCATCACGTCTCGGCGATGGGGGTGCAGGCGGGTGCGGCGCGCGCGGTGATCGAGAAGGATCCGGATGCCGCGCGCGCGGCCCTCTCCGGAGTGGAGGCGTCGGCGCGGTCGGCTCTCGCCGAGCTGCGTCACCTGCTGGAGACGCTGCGCACCCCCGATGCCGGGGCGACCGAGGGGTCCACCCTGTCGCTCGACGATCTGACGAGCCTCGTCCGTCACGCCGAGGAGAACGGCCTTCCGACGACCTTCACCGTCGTCGGCGACCGGACGCCGGTCCCCTACGTGGTGCAGGTGAACCTCTACCGCATCGCCCAGGAGGCGCTCACGAACGCGCGTCGTCACGCCGGGCCCGACGCGCGAGCCGACGTGCGGCTTCGGTACTCCTCCGACAGCGTCGAGCTCGAGGTCACCAACACCGGTCGCGTGGCCGCCTCCCCGCGCCCGGGGCTCGGGCTGGTGGGAATGCGGGAACGGGCGGCAGCATCCGGCGGCAGCCTGGAAGCCGGCCCCCGTCCGCGCGGTGGGTTCCGGGTTCGCGCCCACGTGCCGTTGTCGACCCCGACGTCGCCCGCCCCGAGGCCGCCGGCGACGCCACGCGACGGCGAGATCGCGGTCGCCGGAGGTACCGCCCGATGATCCGGGTGCTCCTCGTCGACGATCACGCCGTCATGCGGGCCGGGTTCCGGATGATCCTCGAATCGGAGGATGACGTCGCGGTGGTCGGGGAGGCCGCGAACGGCTCCGACGCGGTCGCCGCGGCATCCGCTCTTTCTCCCGACGTGATCTGCATGGACGTGCAGATGCCCGGGATGGACGGGATCGCGGCGACGCGGGCGCTCGTCGCCGCCGGCTCGGACGCCGCCGTGCTGATCGTCACGACCTTCGACCGCGACGACTACCTCTTCGAGGCGCTGTCGGCGGGGGCCAGCGGATTCCTGCTGAAGAACGCCGGACCCGAGGAGCTCGTCCACGCGGTGCGGGTCGCCGCCGCCGGCGACGCCCTGCTCGCCCCCGAGGTCACGCGCCGCGTGATCCAGCGGTTCGCGGGTGGCGGGGACTCGGCGCCGAACGCGGCGACTCGCCCGGCCCCGGCCAGCCCGGCCACCCTGCCCTCCCCGGCCATCCCGGCCATCCCGGCCATCCCGGCCATCCCGGCCGAGGAGAATCGGCCGAGCGGCGGACAATTCGCGTCGGATCGTCCGCGTCCGGGCCGATTGTCCTCGTCCGGACCGACGCCGGCGGCGGCCGACGCCGCGCCGGGCGCGCCCGCCGCACCCGCCGTCGAGCTCACCGACCGCGAGACCGAGGTGCTGCGCCTCGTCGCGCAGGCGCTCAGCAACGCCGAGATCGCCGAGCGCCTCTTCATCGGCGAAGCCACGGTGAAGACCCACGTGTCCAACGTGCTGCAGAAGCTCGGCGCCCGCGACCGGGTCGCCGCGGTGGTCTACGCCCACCGGCACGGCCTGGCCTGACGCGGCGCGGCGCTCAGTCGTCCATCGTGCCCGTCCGGAGCGGGCCGGCGGGGCCGTAGCGGAGCAGAACGGCCCCCTTCTCCGACACGACGGGGTCGCCCAGGAGCGCGAGGGTCGCGGGCGCCGCTCCCTCGGGGAACACCTTCTTCCCGCGGCCGATCACGACCGGGTAGGTGTAGAGCCGGAGCTCGTCGTAGGCGTCGGCGGCCAACAGGGACTGCACGAAGTCGACACTCCCGACGACGTGGATCTGCTCGTGCACGTCGCGAAGCGCCTGCACGGCCGCCACCGCGTCGGCGCCGAGATGCGTCGACCCCTCCCACTCCAGCACGGGAGCGCCCCGGGAGGCGACGTACTTCGGGATGGACGCGAACTTCCGGCCGATGCGGCCCGCGCCGTCGCCCTCGACGTGGTGCGGCCAGTACCCCGCGAAGATGTCGTACGTCCGGCGACCGAGCACGAGTGCGTCCATCTCGTCGATGCCGCGGGTGATCTCGCGCCCCTCGATCTCACCCATCACCGGCGCCTGCCAACCGCCGTGGGGGAAGCCGCCCGAGCGGTCTTCGTCAGGCGCTCCAGGCGCCTGGGCGACGCCGTCCAGCGAAACGAACAGGTCGATGATGATGCGTCCGGCCATGGGCCCCCCTCGGCGTCGTGCTCACGTCGATAGCCATCCTGGTCCCCAAAGACCCCCGCCGGAAGAGCGACAGCCCCGGCCCGCCGAAGCGGTCCGGGGCTGTCGAACGGGGATCCGTCAGGCGCTGACGAGCTCGTGCGCGTAGCGGTCGACGAGCGCGTTGAACGCCTCGAGGTAGCCGACGAGGAACGCGGCGGTCTCGTCGCTGGTGACCTCACCCGAGTCGGTGAACAGACCCGGGGTGGTCTGGATGTAGCCCTCGGGCTGTCCGAGCGCCGGGGCGTTGAAGTGGCTCAGGATGGCCTTGAGGTGCTGCTGACCCGCAGCGGTGGCGATGCCGCCCTGCGAGGTGCCGATGACGGCGGTGGGCTTGCCGTCGAACGAGTTCTGGCCCCAGGGGCGCGCCGCCCAGTCGAGGGCGTTCTTCAGGACGCCGGGGATGGAGCGACTGTACTCGGGGGTGACGATGATCACACCGTCCACGTCCGCGAGCGCCTGCTTGAAGTCACGTGCGACCTCGGGGTAGTCGGCGTCGTAGTCGGGCGAGTAGAACGGCAGGTCCTTGATCGGGATCTCGACGAGGGTCGTGCCCTCGGGGGCAAGACGGGCGAGGGCCTCGGCCAGGCGCCGGTTGATCGACGTCGACGAGATGCTCCCGACGATGTACCCGATGGTGCGGTTGCTCATTGAGTTCTCCTCCATAGATGGCGTCTCCCGGCGGGAGACCGCCGTCGGACATTCCATGCACGTGCAAGCACCAGCCTCGCAGATCTATTCCCGCGTATGGAAATCTCTCTCGACGTCGAGGTATCCCCCGCAGGGGGGAGGACCGGGGCGGGGGCGAAACCCACCCCGGGACGGATGTCGCGGCGCCGCGCCGTCCGTAGCGTCGATGTCATCCCGGCCGATCCCGACTCGAAGGAGTATCCATGCTGGAACTGAGAGGCATCACCAAGGCGTACGGCGGCCGTCGCGCGCTCGACGACGTGTCGTTCGACGTGCGACCCGGACGGCTGACGGGCTTCGTCGGCGGCAACGGCGCCGGGAAGACCACGACGATGCGCATCATCCTGGGGGTGCTCGCGAAGGATGCCGGCACCGTGACCCTCGACGGCTCACCCGTCACCCCCGCCGACCGTCGCCGCTTCGGCTACATGCCCGAGGAGCGCGGGCTCTACCCGAAGATGAAGGTGCTCGAGCACATCGTCTACCTCGCGCGGCTCCACGGCTTCTCCAAGGCCGACGCCACGGCGCGCGCGACGGCACTGCTCGAGGAACTCGGCCTCGGCGAGCGCCTCGGCGACAACGTCGAGACACTGTCTCTGGGAAACCAGCAGCGCGCCCAGATCGCCGCCGCCCTCGTCCACCAGCCCGAGGTGCTCATCCTCGACGAGCCGTTCTCGGGCCTGGACCCCCTCGCGGTCGACGTGGTCGCCGGGGTACTGCAGCAGCGGGCCGCCGACGGCGCGTCCGTCCTCTTCTCGTCGCACCAGCTCGACGTCGTCGAGCGACTGTGCGACGACCTCGTCATCATCGCCGGCGGCCGCGTGCGCGCCGCAGGCGCCCGCGATGCGCTCCGCGCCGAGCACTCCGCCCACCGCTACGAGCTGGTGTCGGCCGGCGACGCCGGGTGGCTCCGCGACGAGCCGGGCGTCACCGTCGTCGACTTCGACGGCGGGTACGCCGTGTTCGACGTCGAGTCCGAAGACGCCGCGCAGCGGGTGCTCCGCCGCGCGGTGACCCAGGGGGATGTCGCGAGCTTCGCCCCGCAGCATCCCACCCTCGCCCAGATCTTCAAGGAGGTCATCCAGTGAGCACGTCCACCCTGCCCACCGCGCCCAGCACCGCGCAGAGCGTCTGGCTCGTCGCCGAGCGCGAGATCGGGTCGAAGCTGCGCAGCAAGGCGTTCATCATCTCCACCGCGATCCTCATCCTCGGCGCCCTCGCCCTGGTGATCTGGGGCGGGTTCACCGCGGGGAACTCCTCGGGCACCCCCGTGGCGGTCACCAGCAACGCGTCGCAGTACGTCGACGGCGTCGAGGGGCTCGAGGTCACCGACGTGACCGATCGCGCGCAGGCGGAGGACCTCGTCGCCGCCGGCGACGTCGACGCCGCGATCGTCGGCGACTCCTCGTCGCCGCTCGGCTTCGTCATCATCGCCGACTCGAGCGCCCCCACCGAGCTCATGCTCACGCTCGCCCAGGTGCCACCGGTCGAACTGCTGAACCCGGATGAGACCAACCCGGCGCTGCGTTACTTCGTCGCCCTCGGGTTCGGCATCGTGTTCCTCCTGGCCGCTTCGCTCTTCGGCGGCACGATCGCGCAGAGCGTCGTGGAGGAGAAGCAGACGCGCGTGGTCGAGCTGCTGATCTCGGCCGTGCCGACCCGGGCGCTGCTGGCGGGCAAGGTCATCGGCAACACGGTCCTCGCGGTGGGCCAGATCCTCGTGCTCGCCGCCGTCGCGGTCGTCGGACTCACCGTGACCGATCAGACCGCGCTGCTGCAGGGCCTCGGGGCGCCGATCGCCTGGTTCGCCGTGTTCTTCCTCTTCGGCTTCGTGCTGCTGGCGGCGCTGTTCGCCGCGGCGGCGGCCATGGTGTCGCGGCAGGAGGACATCGGGTCCACCACGACGCCTCTGACGATGCTGATCATGGCGCCGTACTTCCTGGTGATCTTCTTCAACGACAACTCGCTGGTGCTGACGATCATGTCGTACGTGCCCTTCTCGGCCCCCGTCGGGATGCCGATGCGGCTGTTCCTCGGCGAGGCGCAGTGGTGGGAGCCGCTGGTGTCGCTGGCGATCCTCGCGGCGACCTGCGTCGCGGCGATCCTCGTCGGCGCGAAGATCTACGAGAACTCGCTCTTGCGCATGGGGGCACGCGTCAAGCTGCGGGAGGCGCTGGCCGCCTGAGGCGCCGCGCCAGAGGGGGATGCCGGAGCTCCGGCATCCCCCTCGTCTCGTCGTCCGCACTCAGTAGGGTGGGCCCATGAGCCCTGACCTGACCACGCTGATCATCCTCGGGGCGTCGGGAGACCTGACGTCGAGGCTCCTCCTCCCGGCCCTCGGGCAGCTGCTCACCCGCGAGCCCGACCGGAGGATCCACCTCCGCGGCGCGGGGATGGACGACTGGGACGATGACCGCTGGCGCGAGGTCGTGAAGGCCTCCTTCGCCACGACCGGGTCGGAGAAGGCTTTCGCCTCGGTGGCGGCGACGACCTACACGAAGGCCGACATCACCGACCCCGCCGACCTGACCACGCTCCTCGGCGGCAACGACGGCCGAGTCGCGCTCTACTTCGCCGTGCCGCCGGCCGTCACCGAGCGCGCGTGCCAGGCGCTCACGACCCTCGAGGTGCCCGAGGGGCTCATCCTCGCCATCGAGAAGCCGTTCGGCAGCGACGAGGCCACCGCCCACGCGCTGAACGAGACCGTCGCGAAGATCGTGCCTGAGTCGCAGATCTTCCGCATCGACCACTTCCTCGGTCGCTCCACGACCCTGAACATCCTGAGCGCCCGGCTCGCCAACCGGGTGCTCGAGCCGGTCTGGTCGGCCGAGCACATCGAGGCGGTCTTCATCGGCTACGACGAGACCCTCGGGCTCGAAGGTCGCGCCGGCTACTACGACCACGCCGGGGCGCTCGTCGACATGATCCAGAGCCACCTCCTGCAGGTGCTCGCGATCGTGGCGATGGAGCCCCCGGCGTCGCTGTCCGAGATCGACTTCCGCGAGGCGACCGGCGCGGTGCTGCGCGCGACGCACGTGTGGCAGGGCGACCCCGTGGCATCCTCGCGCCGCGCGCGATACACCGCGGGTGTCGTGCAGGCCCGCCCGCTGCCCTCCTACGTCGACGAACCGGGCGTCGACGCCGCGCGCGACACCGAGACCCTCGCCGAGGTCGACTTCGAGGTGCGCAACGCCCGGTGGCAGGGGGTGCCGTTCACCCTGCGGTCGGGGAAGGCTCTGGATGATGCCGAGCGCGAGGTCATCGTGCGCTTCAAGCCCGTGCGGCACCTGCCCCAGGGGCTCACCGGCAGTACCGCGCCTACGGTGCTGCGCTTCGCGCTCGGCCCCGACCGGATGACGCTCGAGATGAACGTCAGCGGAGACGGCGACGCGTTCGAACTCGAACGTTCCTCCCTCGTCGCCGATCTCGGCGAGGGGACGCTGAAGGCCTACGCCGAAGTGCTGTCGGGGATCCTCGACGGCGACGCGATGCTCGCCGTGCGCGCCGACGCCGCCGAGCAGTGCTGGCGGATCGTGCAGCCCGTGCTCGACGCGTGGCGGAGCGGCAAGGTGCCCCTCGACGAGTACCCCGCCGGCACCGACGGACCGGAGGGATGGCCGCGGCCCTGACCCGGCGCAGCCGTCATCCGCGCAGATCGTCGTCCTGGATCACGGCGAGGACGTTGCCGGCGGGGTCGCGGAACCAGGCGATGTCGGGTCCGTTGTCGCCACCACGGAGGATCCCGCGATGATCGGTGGGGAACTCGTCGTCGGAGTAGATCTTCGTCGTCACGCCCCGCCCGTTCAGGTCGTCGACTGCGGCATCGAGGTCGGCGACGGGGAAGTTGAGGATCGTGAAGCTTGCCGGCTCGTGGTTGGACTTGCTGTACGCCAGGATGTGCGCTCCCGACGCGAGAGCGATGTCGAGGAAGCCCATGGGGTCGTCGCTGACGCTCAATCCGAGCGTGTCGCCGTAGAAGCGTCGCGCTGCCTCGATGTCGTCGACGCTGAAGCCTGAGAAGGCGTGGTCGGTGGTGAACATGAATCCTCCCGCGTGGTTTGGTGACAGCATCCTCTCCGCGACATACGACGTCCAGACTTGACACCGATTGAACACTTGTTCAATGCTTGCGGCGTGACGGCTTCCACGGCAGCATCCGACACCACCCGCGAGCGCATCCTCACGGCCGCGCTCGCCTGCTTCGCCCGCGACGGGTTCGCGAGCTCCGTTCGCACGATCGCCGCCGAGGCGGATGTGAGTGCGGCCCTCGTCATCCACCACTTCACCGACAAGGCCGGCCTCCGACGGGCGTGCGACGACGCCGCGCTCCACGCCGTGACCCACAAGGGCGCGCTCGACGACGAGGGGAGCCGGCGCGTCCTCGCCGAGCACCTCACGCCTCACGTCCGCTACATCTCCCGCGCGTTGATCGAGGGCGGCGACGGCGCGGCCGCGCTCTTCGATGCGCTGGTCGCATCATCCGATCCCCTCCTCGACCAGGTGGGGCTCGCCGATGCCTCGGCGGCTGCGCGTGAGGACGCCCGTGTAGCCCTCACCGCGTACTCGCTCGCCCCGCTTCTGCTCGGCGGGCTCATCGCCCGGCGCTTCGGGCGCGACGAGGTGGACGCCGACGTGCTCCTGCGCCTCGAGGCGGGCCTGGCCGCCGTCGGACCCCTGCTCGCCCGAGGGGTGCACCCGTGAAGCTCCTTCTCCTGACCGCGGGGTCGCGCGGCGACGTCGAGCCCTTCGCCGCTCTTGCCCGTCGGGCTCAGGAGCGCGGCCACGAGGTGGTGCTCGCGCTCCCCGACAACTCCGGCGTCGACCTCGACGGGATCCAGACGGCTTCGGTGGGGGCGGACTTCCAGGCCATGATCGCCGCGCAGGGGACATCCGTCGGCCAGGCGCTGCGGAACTTCTCGTCGGTCGTGCGGCCGACCATGCGCGCGGTGATCGTCGGGTCGGCCCGGGTCGGACTCGACCACGGGGCTGACGCGGTCATCGCCCACCCGAAGGTGCTTTCGGCGCCGCTCATCGCCGCACGTCTCGGGGCGCAGCTGTTCGCCGTCGAGACCGTGCCCACCACCGTTCCCACCCGCGACTTTCCGGCCGCAGGCACGGTACCGTTCGACCTCGGCCCCCTCAACCGCCTGACGTATCGTGCGGGCGGGGCCGCCGCGTCGATGTTCCGGCGAGAGCTGCGCGAAGCGGCGCGGGTGCTCGGCGATCCTCGGCCGCGCGCGGCGCGAGCCACGCTTCTTCCGGTCAGCCCGCTGATCCTCTCGCGCCCGGCCGACTGGCCGCCGACAGCTCATCTCACGGGCGCCTGGACGGGGCGCCCCGGCGGGCGATCGGAAGCCGCCGTGACGGCGTTCCTCGCCCGCGGTCCGTCGGTGTCGGTGGGCTTCGGGTCGATGGCGCAGGGCGACCCGTTCGCCCGCGGCGCGGCGTTCGTCGCGGCGGCACGCGAGCGCGGACGGCAGACCCTGGTGCTCCGCGGGTGGGGCGGCGCCGACGTGCCCCCCGAACTTCTCGGCGACGACGTACTGGTCATCGACGGCGCTTCGCACGACCAGGTGTTCCCGCGGGTAGAGGTGGCCGCGCATCACGGGGGTGCGGGCACCTCTCAGGCGGCGGTAAGGGCAGGTACGCCGTCGGTGGTCGTGCCGTTCCTGGCGGATCAGCCGTTCTGGGCCCGCACGCTGCGGGCCCGCGGCCTCGCCCCCGGCCCGCTCTCCCGGCACCGCGTGACGGCACGGCACGCAGGTGACGCGATCGACGAGGCGCTCCGGTGTCGGCCGCGCGCGGCCGAGCTCGGCCCCCTCGTCGCCGCGGAGGACGGCACGGGGCGCGCGCTGGAGCTGATCGAGGCGGCGTAGGCCGATTGCGCCCGGCGGCGGCTGTCCCGAACTCCTGCAGATTCGGCGATCCCGGTCGTGCAGGCGGTCGGATCGGGGGTCAGGGTGCGGGATTGCCGGAGTTGGGGACGGCGCGGCAGGCGATCACCGCGCCCCGGGAGGCCGAGATCGGGGTTTCTGCTGCGGATTGCAGGAGTTCGGGTCACTCGCGCCCCGCCCCGGGCGGGTTCTTGTCGGAGTGCAGCACCGTGAAGAGCGAGTACGTCTCGCCGTCGGGGTCGGGCCCCCGCTCCTTGAACTCGTTAGCGAGGGCGTACAGCCGGTCCTGGAGTTCGCGCCTATGGGCCTCGTTGAGCTTCAACCCAAGCCACGTGGCATCCAGATCATCGTCGGCGAGGCCCTCGATCTGCTGCAGGAACGTCTCGACCAGCACGTGCGAGCCGCCGGGCATCGACGTCCGCCACGACAGCCCCGTCGCCCGGTACGGCACCTCGCGCGCGCCCTGTGCGCCGGTGCGCTCCGCCTCGGCGACGAGGTATCCGGTGCCGACGAGCGTGCGGACGTGGTGGAGCATCGTCCCGGGGTTCACCCCGAGCAGTTCGGCGAGCTCCTTATTGGTGCGCGCCTCGAAGGCGCACAGCCGCAGCACCCGCAGCCGCAGCGGCGAACTGAGGGCGCGCATGCGAGCCTCGGCCTCGGGATCCCCCGGCCGCAGCTCGACCCGTTCGCGACTCACAACCACACCCAACCACACCGATTGACTTTTCTCAATCAGCCCTTCACACTGATCGACATGTCTCAACCAGTCGCCGCCGAGACGGCACCGAAGGGATCTCTCTGGCGCGACCGCAACTTCCTGACGATGTGGACCGGCCAGGCCTTCAGCCAGTTCGGCTCGCAGATCACCGAGCTCGCGATCCCGGTGCTCGCCGTCCTTCTGCTCCAGGCGACCGAGTGGGAGGTCGGCGTCCTGGGCGCCGCCAACGTCGCCGCGTTCCTCATCGTGGGCCTTCCCGCCGGCGCCTGGATCGACCGGATGCGCAAGCGCCACGTGATGATCTGGGCAGACCTCGTCCGGGCGCTCGCGCTCGGGTCGCTCCCGGTGCTGTGGTTCGCCGGCATCCTCGAGATCTGGCATCTCATCGTCGTCGCGCTGGTGATGGGGGTCGCCACGGTCTTCTTCGACGTGTCGTACCAGAGCCTCATCCCCTCGCTCGTGCGGCCGGGTCAGATCGCCGAGGCCAACGGCAAGCTCGAGGCGACCCACCAGGTCGCGGGGCTCGCGGGCCCCGCAGTGGGCGGATGGCTCGTGGGAGTCCTGGCCGCCCCCGTCGCCATCCTCGCCACGGTCGCGACCTACCTCGCCTCCTTCGTCGCCCTGCTGTTCACCCGCGACCACGAGCCGCCCCACGAACGCGAGAGCCGCCGGCCGCTGCACCGCGAGATCGGCGAAGGACTCGGGTGGGTGTTCGGCAACCCGCTCCTGCGCCGCATCGTGTGCACCACCGGCACGGCGAACTTCTTCGGCACGATCGCCACGACACTGCTGCCGATCTTCGTGCTGCGCGAGCTCGGCCTCTCCCCCGAGATGCTGGGCATCGTCTTCTCGCTCTCGGCGGTCGGGGGGCTCCTCGGCGCGATCGCGACACCCCACATCGTGATGCGGATCGGCGAGGCCCGCGCCATCCCGATCAGCGCCCTCATCTTCTGCGTCGTCCCCTTCTTCCTGCCCGCGATCTCGCTCGTGCCGGCGCTGGCGTTCCCGCTGCTGGTCATCCAGTTCTTCGCACTGAGCTTCTCGGTGCTGCTGTACAACATCACGCAGGTGACGTTCCGTCAGCGCATCACCCCGGCCCGTCTCCTCGGACGGATGAACGCCTCGATCCGCTTCGTCGTGTGGGGGGTGATGCCGATCGCCGCCCTCATCGCCGGCGCGCTCGGCACGTGGATCGGTACCGTGCCGACCCTGTGGATCGCCGCCGCGGGCGAGCTGCTCTCGTGCCTGTTCGTCGTGATCGGGCCGTTCTGGGCGATGCGGGAACTGCCCGACGCGCACGCGGAGCAGTAGTCGCCGGCGCCTTCGACGGCAACCTCCGGCCCGCGCCGGCCGGGAGCGTGGTTGAGTGTGAGCATGGTCGCGCGCATCCTCTCGATCGGCACCGCTGTGCCGCCGACCGTGCTCGCCCAGGGCGAGGTGCGCGACTTCTTCGCAGCCCAGCCGGGCGTCGACCGGCTGACCGCCCGACTCATCGGTGCGGCCTTCGACGCCGCGGCGATCGAGCGGCGCCATACGGTGCTGCGCGAGTTCGGTCAGCTCCGCGAGGGGCAGCAGACGGATGCCGCGCCCGCGGCGCCCGGCGGAGGGTTCATCGATCGGCAGGGCGCGCTTCGCGTGCCCTCGACCGGCGAGCGGAACGCGGCCTACACCGCCCTCGTGCCCGATCTCTATGCCGAGGCGGCGCGGGAAGCACTGGCGGGCGGCGGAGTCGCGGCATCCGACATCACGCACGTGGTGACCGTCTCGTGCACGGGGTTCTTCGCGCCGGGTCCGGACTACCGGCTCGTGCGCGACCTCGGCATGGCGGCGAGCGTCGAGCGCTACCACCTCGGCTTCATCGGGTGCGCGGCGGGGATCCCGGCGCTGCGCGCCGCGGCCCGCATCTGCGCCGCCGACCCGGACGCGGTCGTGCTGGTGGCCTGCGCCGAGCTCTGCTCGCTGCACATCCGCGCCTCGGACGATCCCCAGCAGATCGTCGCGGCATCGGTGTTCGCCGACGGCGCGGCGGCGGCGGTCGTGACGGCGCGCGACGACCTGGCGCGACGCGTGGCTAGCGCGGTGCTCGAACTCGACCGGTTCGCTACGACGCTGACCAGCGAGGGCGAGACCGACATGGTGTGGACGATCGGCGACGAGGGGTTCGAGATGACCCTCTCGGCCGAAGTGCCGCGCATCATCGGCCGCGAGATCCAGGAGGCCGTCGGCGGGTTCCTCGGCGAGGACCGACCGGCGACCTGGGCCGTGCACCCGGGCGGGCGGAGCGTGCTCGATCGGGTCGAGTCCGGTCTCGGGCTGCCGGGCACCGCGCTCGAGACCTCGCGCGCGGTGCTGCGCGACTTCGGCAACATGTCGAGCGCGACGATCCTCTTCATTCTGCAGCGGGTGCTCGGCGGCGGGCTCGCCGACGGCGAGCGGGTCGCCGCTCTCGCCTTCGGACCGGGCCTCACGGTGGAGGCCGCGCTCCTCACAGCGCGCACGGGCGAGCTGCCGTGACGCTCGCGGTACGCGACACCCGGCTGCGCGAGCTGATGGACGACCCCGACTGCGACCTCGAGCGGCTCCACGCGACGCTCCGGCGGTTCTCGGTCGTCAACCGGCTCGTCTCGGGATGGGGCGCGGTCTACCGCTCGACGGTAGCGCCGTATCTTCGCGGGCTCGGGCGCCCCGCGCGCGTGCTGGACCTCGGATGCGGCGGAGGCGACGTCATCGCACGGCTCGCCTCGCTCGCGCGGCGCGAGGGGATCGTGGCCGAGTGGCGGGGCGTCGACCCCGACGAGCGTTCCCTCGCGGTCGCCCGGCGGTATGCCGCGCCGGGCATACGATTCGAGGCGACGGACTCGAGTGCGCTCCGCGCCGCGGGCGAGAGGTTCGATCTGGTGATCTCCAACCACGTGCTGCACCACCTCGACCCGATCGCGTTCGCGACGTTCCGCGACGACTCGCGGGCGCTGTCCCTGGGGCTCGTGCTCCACGGCGACATCGCCCGCGGCCGCCTGGCCTATGGGCTCTATGCCGCGGGGATCACCCCCCTCGCGCCGGGGTCGTTCCTGCGCACGGACGGGCTCCGCAGTATCCGTCGCTCCTTCACCGCGCCGGAGCTCGCCGACGCCCTCGGATCCGGATGGCGCGTCGAGCAGCCCGCGCCGTTCCGGGTGCTCGCCGTCTCGGAGGGCGGAGATGCCTGACGTCGTGGTCGTCGGGGCGGGGCCGGTCGGCCTGCTGGCCGCGGCCGAGCTGCGACGGCTCGGCGTCGACGTCGCCGTCCTCGAGCGCCGGCCCGTGGCGGGGCCGGGCTCGCGCGCGATCGGGCTGCACTCGCCGTCGCTCTCGGCCCTCGAGCCGGGGGGATACACCGAGCGTCTTCTCGCCGTAGCGCTGCGGGTCGACCGGGGCGAGGCGCGGTCAGGCGGCCGGGTGCTGGGGGTGGTGCGCTTCGACCGGCTGTCACGCCGCTTCCCGTTCGTGGCGACACTCCCGCAGGCCGAGACCGAGCGGGTGCTCACCGACGAAGCCCCGCCGGTCGAGCGCGGGGTGACGGTGCGGGGCGTGTCCGCCGAGCCCGACGGGGTTCGAATCGACGTCGAGCGAGCAGGCGGCGCCGTCTACGACATGCGCGCCGCGGTGGTCGTCGTGGCGTCCGGGGCGGGAGCGCGCGACCTCGTCTATCGCCCGGGCGCGGTCACGGTGCGCGAGTATCCCGACCGCTACCTCATGGCCGATGCTCCGGCCGCAGGTCGGGCGGTCGCCGAGGTGCACCTCGACCGCGGAGGCGTGCTGGAATCGTTCCCGATGCCGGGGGGCGTGCGCCGCTTCGTCGCATGGGATCCGTCGCCGGGCGACGACGACTCCGCCGCGCGGACCGCGCGCCTTCGGGCGGCGGTCGCCGGACGAGCGGGACCCGAGGCGGCCGCGGCGATCGACGGCGCCTCGTCGTTCCGGGTGCGGCGGGCCGTCGCGCCGCGCCTCCGGCGCGGACGGGTGATCGTGATCGGCGACGCGGCGCGACGAGGTCAGCCCGATCGGCGGGCAGGGCATGAATCTCGGGCTGCTCGACGCCGCGACGCTCGCCCCGCTCGTGGCGGCGTGGGTGCGCAGCGGCGAGGCGCCCGACGCGGAGCTCGTCGAGTGGGAGCGGCGGCGGGTCGCCTCGGCGCGACGGGCGGCCAGGCTCGCGTCGCTCAACACGGGCCTCGGCCGGCCGCGCGGTGCGGTGGCCGACGCCGCCCGCCGCGCCGCGCTCCGCGCGCTCCTCGCCGGGCCGGGCGCCCGCGCCTTCGCCCACGCCTACGCGATGGGCCTCGACCGCGACGCGTAACGCGCGCGCATCTGCACGATTGGCTGATCGCAACTATAGTTGCGTTATTCCTCCCGGCACGATACGGTGTCAACGCAACAGAAGTTGCGATGAGCAAGGAGTCACCGTGTCCCGCACCCAGAACGTCGAGTCGCACGCATTTCGCGTCGAGATCCGCACCACCCGCGAGATCGCGGCGCCGGGGGCGGCCGTGTGGTCCGCCCTCGCCGACCGCGACGCCTACGCGCAGTGGAACTCCTTCATCCGCAGCTGGACCGGCGACTGGGTGATCGGAGCCCGGCAAGTGGTCCGGCTCGAACCGACGGAGAAGGGCGGACAGACCCTCTCGCCCCGCATCGTCGAACTCGTGCCGCGGAAGCGTCTCGCCTGGCGCGGACGGATCGGCATCCCGGGCCTCCTCGACGGTCACCACCGGTTCGAGATCGAGGACCGAGAGGACGGCACCTCGCTGTTCCACCACGCCGAGACGCTCTCGGGCGCCCTGGTCCCCCTGTTCCGGAAGATGCTCACCGTCGACACCCCGGCGGCCTTCCACCGCATGAACGACGAGCTGGCCCGCCGCGTCGAGGCCGGGGCCCGGCGATGAGCGCCACCGCCCAGCGGCGAGGTCCCGCGGTCGAGCAGGCGCTCCTCGATGCCACCGTGCAGCTCCTCACCGAGCGCGGCGCCACCGTCACGGTCGACGACATCGCCGCCGCCACCGGCGTCCACAAGACGACGATCTATCGCCGATTCACCACGCGCGAGCACCTGATCGCCGCAGCCGTTCGCCATCTCGGCGAGCGCATCGTCCCCGTCGTCGAGGACGTAGACCCCCGCGCAGCCCTCGGAGAGCTCGCTCGCTCCGTCGCCGCAGCCCTTCGGTCCCCGGCGGGCGGCAACATCCTCCGCGCGGTTGTCGCCGCCTCCGCCTCCGCGCCCGAGCTGATCGACCTCGCAGACGAGTTCTTCCGCGAGCGATACGAGATCGCTCTGGTCCACCTGGATCGACTGGCCGCCGCGGGCGCGCTCCGGCGCGACGTGGAGCCGGTCGTCGTCTGGGAGCAGATCGTCAACCCGATGCATGTCCGTGCCCTTTGCGGACGCCCCACCTCCGACCGCGAGGCCGACGCGCTCGTCGATCTCGCCCTTCACGGAGCAGCACGATGACCGTCCACGCCGCTCGCGTCATCGCGGGACACCGCATCCGGCCCGCTCTCCTCGTCGCCGCAGGCGGCGCACTGGCGGCGACCGTCGCGGTGGCGATCACCGGGGGCGGCTCGGCGTGGTGGATCGCCGTCGGGCTGATCGCCCCCGACATCCTCCCGCTGTTCGCCTTCCGCACGCCCACCGAGCCGGGACGGATGCCGCGGACGATGGTACCCGTGTACAACGCGACGCACGCGCTGGTGGGGCCGATCCTGCTCGCGGGACTCGCCCTCGTCGTCGGCTCTGCCGACATCCTGCTCGTCGCGGCGTCGTGGCTCACGCACATCCTGTGGGATCGCGCTGTCGGCTACGAGTTGCGCGGGAAGGACGGCGCGCCCCGCGCCCGCCGCGCAGACCGCAGCCCCACCCGCGAGGGTGCACCCCCCACCCGCGAGGGTGCACTCCCCACCCGCGAAGGTGCACTCCTCGCGCGCGAGGGTGCACTCCTCGCCCCTGGATTCGCGAATGGGTGTCACACGTCCCCGAGGCGCACGGTTGGCGAGGCTCGAGGAATGCGGGAAGATGGGCGCATCCGGCCCCGTGTCGGCCCTTGCGAGGAGGACCGATGACGACATCGCGCCGGACGTTCCTGGCTCTCGCCGGAACCACGCTCGCGGCGGCGGGCCTCGCCGCCTGCGCCCCGGGGGCGACCGCGCCGACGGCCGGTCCGACCAGCGCCGATCCGACCGACGGAGCGCTCGACGGCCTCGACGCCGTGTTCGCCGAGGCCTTCGCCGCGGCGGGACTCGCCGGGGCGGCCGCCTACGTGCGGTTAGGCGGCGAGGAGTGGTCGCAGACCGCTGGCGTCGCGGACCTCGAGAGCGAGACGCCCTTCGAGGCCGGTGACTACGTCCGCATTGCGAGCATCTCGAAGACGTACACCGCGACCTGCATCCTGCGGATGGTCGACGACGGGCTGCTCTCGCTCGATGACGTGCTGGAGACCTACGTCCCCGGCATCGCGAACGGCGACGTCATCACCCTCCGTCAGATGCTCGCGATGCAGTCCGGCATCTACGACTTCACCTCCAACGCGCCGTTCCTCGCCGCGTTCGACGCGAACCCGACGATGGCGTGGTCGATCGACGACACCATCGCGATCATCAAGGCCAATCCGCCGGCGTTCGAGCCGGGTGCGCAGGTCGTGTACTGCGACTCGAACTACGCCCTGCTCGGTCACATCGCCGAGCTCGTCGACGGGGTCCCGCTCGCGGAGGTCGTGACCCGCCGCGCGATCGAGCCGCTCGGGCTCACCGAGACGTACTACCCGACCGAGGCGGGCATCCGCGACCCGCACCCGACGCCGTACGTTCCCGTCGTCTCCTCCGACGGCAGCGTCGACACGAGCGCCGAGCCCACGATCGTCGAGGAGGTGAACCCCGCGGTCCCGGGCGGCGCAGGCGCCATGATCTCGACCCTGTCCGATCTGTCGGCGTGGGGCGACGAGCTCGCCTCCGGCACGCTGCTGACGCCCGAGACCCAGGCCGAGCGTCTGAAGACGACGCGGTTCGAGGGTCAGACGCTGGACTTCGGGTACGGCCTGGGCATCACGAACTTCAACGAGTACCTCGGCCACGATGGTGCCATCTACGGCTTCTCGACGGTCGTGCTCACGCGGCCCCAGACCGGCACGCAGATCGCCATCGTCTCGAACGAGTCGACCAACTTCACGACTCCGACCCTGACCATCGCGATCGCGATCATCAACGCGATCGACCCGGAGCAGGGCACCGGCGCCTGAGGGCTGAGGCGAGGTCTGCCAGGTCCCCGTCAGGCAGCACGGCTCAGCTCTCGCGGTGAGCGGAGTCGGCGAAGTCATCGGGCGGCGGCGCGGGCGGCGATCACGGCGTCGGAGGCGTCCCCCGACCCCACCATGAGCGCGGTGGTCGCCGAGGGACAGCCAGGCCCACGGCGTGCTCCCCGAGCGCCGCCACCCAGGCTTCCAGGTCGGCGGGCGAACCGGTCGGTGGCGAGTGACGGCTAGGCCCTGCGGCGCTCGACGCGTAGCGTGGTCGAGTGTCTTCCTCCGACGTCGTGAACCACCTCGATTCCACCCGTGTCGTCGCCATCATCACCCGGCGCCAGGACGGGTCGCCCACCGCGACCCCGATCTGGGCGGTCGTCATCGACGGTATCCCCTACGTCCGCTCGGCATACGGCGAGAAGGCGTGGTGGTACCGCCACGTGACGGCCGGCCGCGAGGTCGCCTTCGCCATGGGCGACGGCGCGGTGGCCGAACGCGACAAGGAGGCCGCCCTCGAGCTTCCCCGTGAGCGCGTCGCCCTCGAGCCCGTGTTCACCGACGATCCGATCAACGACCGCATCGACGAGGCGCTCTGGGCGAAGTACGCCGACGAGCCCTCATCGGTCGAGGAGACCATCACTCCGCGCGCCCGCGCCTGCACCTTCCGCGTCGTCGCTCCCTGACCCTCAGGTCCGGCGCTCGTGCCGCCGGGGCTTCAGCCTCGCAGGCGCTTCGGTCGTCGGCATCCATTCGCAGGTGAAGCTCCCGCGATACCCGAAGAGGAAGCCGAAACGCTCGTTTCGCACCTCGAGATCGACGTGGAAGCGCTCGTCCGACTCGTCGAACCACTCCCGCAGCAGGGCCCGGCCGCTGAAGAGCATCGGAAACGAGAACGCAACCGGTCCCTCGTAGAACCGCTGCGCGTCCGACCGCAGCTCGAGCCCACCGCGGTCGTCGACGGCGAGGACAAGGTCGACCGCGAGGTGCTGGTGGGTGCCGAGGTAGTCGACGATCCGGTCGCCGTCGCGGATCATCGTGGCGTCGAACCGCCGTCGTGTGCCCCGCACGACATACTCGCGCACGAAGGTGACCGTCTCACGCCCGAACGGATCGCGGTAGGGATGGTTCTCGATGACGAACGGCACGTTCTCGCCGACATCGGGGACGAGGATGTTGCGGAGCCGGCCGATCTGGAGGAACGGCACGGTCCACCATGGTCCTCGCCGGATGGATGACATCACTCCGCGCCCGACGCACGCCTCACCCGACGCGAGCCCCACTCCGAAGCGCCGCTGCATCATGGGGTGCAATCGGGTGAAGTCGCTCCCCAGCACCTCGGCGAACATCGACATCACGGGCCATCCTCCGGGTCGGGAAGCGTGTCGAGCGTCGCCGGAGCTGTGGCGACGCCCGATTCGCGACGAGCGCGGGTCGGCGTCCGCGCACACCTCGCCGCGCGCGGGCGGTCACGCCGCCACCACCACACGACGCTCACCAGCGGCCACCGTTCGGGCGGCACCCCGGTCTCGATCCAGATCCGGAGCCGGTCGAAGCTCCACGCCGTCGCCCAGCCGAGGAGCGGGCGGACGATCAGGTCGAGCGGCCCCCAGCCGGGCGTGTAGTCGTATCCGGTGAGGAAGACAGTGCGATCCCCGTCGGGCACGTACCGCCAGAAGCCGCGACCGGCGCGGATCGGCGACAGTCGGTCTCGCGTGTGGAATCGCAGGGCCGAGGTTCGCGTGCCGTCGGCACGACGGCGTTCTCCGAGGCTGACGCCGGTGCCGCGCACCGTGTGCAGAGGCGTGCGCCGCTCGTATCGGAAGCGCGTCGGCGCCGTGGCATCCGATTCCGATTGCCGATCCGGATCGATGCGCGAGAAGCGGATGTCCCAGCGAGCGTGGGTGACGGAGTCCTGCGTCAGACGCCACACCGTCTCGACGTCCGCGGCGATCGCCGTCTCGACGTAGATCCGACGTCCGTCCATTCCGACAGGGTAGGGCGCGCCCTCCGCCCCCCGACGACCGATCGGCCCGGCGTGTCACGCCCGCAGGGAGCCGCCCGTGAGGATGAGCTGTGCTGCCAGCACGAGGGCCGACAGCATCACCAGCCGGAAGAGCGTCCGCCCGGGCGCGCGGTTCAGCGTCATCACGACCGTGGCGACCGCCAGCGCGACCACGACGGCGAACAGCACCCACGACACCGCCGCGACCCGTGCCGCCTCGCCGGCGACCGGGCCGAGCAGCACCGCCAGCGCTCCGGCGACGACGCCGAGCGCGGCGAGCACCGTCGCCGCGCGCGCCCCGATCCGGTGCGGAAGTCCCCGCACCCCGGTCTCGCGGTCGGCGTCGAGATCGGGCAGCACGTTGGTCAGGTGCACCGAGGCGCCCAGCGTCGCACCGGCGAGGGTTGCCCACGCGGGGGCGAGCGACGGCGGCGAGGCAGCGAGGGTCGCCAGCGACGGGAGCGTCCCGAAGGCGACGAGGAACGGCACGATCGACAGCGGAGTCGACTTCAGCGGTCGGTTGTACAGCCAGCCCGACAGGATGACCACGCCGTTGCCGACGAGCACGCCCCACCCGAGCGGCGCGGACAGCGCCAGTGCCACGACGACGCAGACGAGCGCGCCGATCCAGGCAGTCCGCGTGCCGACGTCGCCGCGGGCGATGGGTTTGTCGGCGCGGCCGACCGCGCGGTCGCGCTCGGCGTCGATCGCGTCGTTGGAGATGCCGATCGACAGCTGGCCGAAGAACACCGCGGCGGCCAGCAGCGCGATGCGCCAGGCGTCGAGACCCGCCGCGACGCCGAGGCCGGCCGCGAGCACCGTGACGACGAGGGTCGGCCCGGGGTGGGACGACCCCCAGAGCGCCCGGACGATCCGCATCTCCCGACGCTATCGGGCGAGCGCACCCTCGGGGTCAGTCCTCGAGGATCGCCTCGATCACCTCGTCGTCGTCCGCCCCGGCCGCGCCACCGCCCGGCACGGTCGCCGGACCGTCGCTGGTGAGCACCAGCGTCGACCCGTCGGCGGCGACGTCGACGCGCACGAGGTCGCCGTCGCGCACCCCACCCGAGAGGATCGCCATCGCCAGGCGGTCCTGGATCTCGGACTGGATGAGCCGGCGCAGCGGCCGCGCCCCGAACACCGGGTCGTAGCCACGCTCGGCGAGCCACGCGCGCGCGTCGGGCGTCACGGCGAGCGTGAGTCGCCGGTCCTTCAGCCGTCGCTGCAGCGCGTCGACGGCGAGCTCGACGATCTGGGCGAGATCGTCCTCGGTGAGCGCCTGGAAGACGACGATGTCGTCGAGCCGGTTGACGAACTCCGGCTTGAACGCCTGTCGCACGAGCGCCTGCACCTGATCGCGCTTGACCTCGGTCGACAGCGTCGGATCGATCAGGATCGACGACCCCAGGTTCGAGGTCAGGATGAGGATCACGTTCTTGAAGTCGACCGTGCGCCCCTGCCCGTCGGTCAGACGTCCGTCGTCCATGACCTGCAGCAGCACATCGAACACCTCGGGGTGGGCCTTCTCGACCTCGTCGAGGAGCACCACCGAGTAGGGCCGCCGCCGGACGGCCTCGGTCAGCTGCCCGCCCTGCTCGTAGCCGATGTATCCGGGAGGGGCGCCGACGAGCCGCGACACCGAGTGCTTCTCGCCGTACTCCGACATGTCGATGCGCACCATGGCGTGCTCGTCGTCGAAGAGGAACTCGGCGAGCGCCTTCGCCAGCTCGGTCTTGCCGACGCCGGTCGGCCCGAGGAACAGGAACGACCCCGTCGGCCGATTCGGGTCGCTGATGCCCGCGCGAGAGCGGCGAACGGCGTCCGACACCGCGCGCACCGCGTCGCGCTGACCGATCAGGCGCTTGCCGAGCTCCTTCTCGAGGTGCAGCAGCCTCTCGGTCTCTCCCTGCATGAGCCGTCCGACCGGGATGCCGGTCCACGCCGCGATGACCGACGCGATGTCCTCCTCAGTGACCTGGTCGTTCACCATCCGGTCGCCCGCCGGCTCCTCGCGCTCGGCCTCGACGAGGTCGCGCTCCAGCCGAGGGATCTCGGCGTACAGGATCCGCGACGCCTTCTCGAGGTTGCCCTCGCGCTGCGCGCGCTCCGCCTCGATGCGGGCGGCATCCAGTCGGGTCTTCAGGTCGCCGACCCGGTTCAGCGACGACCGCTCGCGCTCCCACCGCGCCTGCAGTTCATCCAGCTTCGCCTGCTCCTTCGCGAGGCTGTCGCGCAGCGCCGCGAGACGCTCGCGCGAGGCGTCATCCTTCTCCTTCTTCAGCGCCAGCTCCTCCAGCTTCAGCCGATCGACGTGCCGGCGCAGCTCGTCGATCTCGAGCGGCGCCGAGTCGATCTCCATCCGCAGCCGCGAGGCGGCTTCGTCGATGAGGTCGATGGCCTTGTCGGGCAGCTGGCGGCTGGGGATGTAGCGATGCGACAGGGATGCCGCCGCGACGAGCGCCCCGTCGGAGATCGCCACCTTGTGGTGCGCCTCGTAACGCTCCTTCAGGCCGCGGAGGATCGCGACGGTGTCTTCGACCGACGGCTCCCCGACGTAGACCTGCTGGAAGCGTCGCTCCAGCGCCGCATCCTTCTCGATGAACTCGCGGTACTCGTTGAGCGTGGTGGCACCGATGAGCCGCAGCTCACCGCGGGCGAGCATGGGCTTGAGCATGTTGGATGCCGCGACCGACCCCTCGCCGCCGCCGGCGCCCATCAGCACGTGCAACTCGTCGATGAAGGTGATGATGCGGCCGTCGGACTCGGTGATCTCCTTCAGCACGCTCTTCAACCGCTCCTCGAACTGCCCGCGGTACATGGCGCCGGCGACCAGGGCGGAGATGTCGAGGGTGATGAGCTCCTTGTCCTTGAGCGACTCCGCGACGTCGCCGGCGACGATCCGCTGCGCGAGACCCTCGACGACCGCGGTCTTGCCGACGCCGGGCTCGCCGATCAGCACGGGGTTGTTCTTCGTGCGGCGGGTGAGCACCTGGCTGACGCGGCGGATCTCGCTGTCGCGGCCGATGACGGGGTCGAGCTTGCCCTGCCGGGCACGGTCGGTGAGGTTGATCCCGAACTGCTCGAGGGCGCTCTTCCGCTCCTCTTGCCCGGGCATCTGCGTGGCTTGCATGGGTTCTCCTGGAAATCTGCGGGGACTCAAACCTGAGTCCATATGACTCAAGTTTAACAGTGCCGCGTGACGTCGGCAATGGGCGCCCAGGATGAGACCCCTCTCATCTGGACGGAATCTTCTTCCCACATGGGCTTCGCCTCATTACGGTCGGGAGAGTCGGCGTCGACGAGGTCGCCGGCATCCGAAGGGAGAGCCATGCCGCTCACGAAGCGCAGGATCGCGGCGGTCACCGCCGCCGCAGCCGTCGTCGCCACCATGGGGTTGGCCGCACCGGCGTACGCCGTGCCGGTCGCCGATACGCCGGAGAAGATCGTCAAGGCGGTCAAGATCAGCCAGGTGATGAACCACCTCAAGGCGCTGCAGCGCATCGCCGACGACAACGACGGCAATCGCGCGTCCGGACTGCCGGGCTACGACGCCTCGGTCGACTACATCGTGGAGGAGCTCACGCGTGCCGGGTACACCCCGGAGGTCCAGGAGTTCCCCTTCACGTATGCCGAGGAGAACAGCGCGATGAGCCGGGAGGATCCGGCCACGACATGGGTGGACGGGCAGGACTTCCTCCGCAACAACTTCGACAGCGGCAGCCCGGAGGGCACGGGCACCGGACCCCTCGTCCCCGTCGACTTCGAGCCCGCGTTCCCCGCCGACGGCACCAGCACGAGCGGCTGCGAGGCCGAGGACTTCACCGGCTTCCCCGCCGGCGGCGTCGCCCTGGTGCAGCGCGGCAGCTGCGACTTCTCGCTGAAGGCGCTGAACGCCCAGGCGGCGGGCGCGTCGGCGGTGATCGTCTCGAACGACGGTCGCGCGGGGCTCGTCGGCATGATCGGGGATGCCACGGGGCTGACCATCCCGGCCGTGTTCGCCTCGTCCGAGGCCGGTCAGGACCTCTACAGCACCCCCGGGGCAACGGTCACCGTGACCGTCGACTACTTCGCCGAGGAGCGCATCACCTACAACGTCTTCGCCGAGACCAACACCGGTGACGACGCCAACGTCGTCATGGCAGGGGCGCATCTCGACAGCGTCCAGGCCGGCGCCGGCATCAACGACAACGGCTCCGGCAGCGCCGCGCTCCTCGAGACGGCCATCCAGATGCAGCGGGTCGAACCCACCAACACCGTGCGCTTCGCCTGGTGGGGGGCTGAGGAGGAGGGTCTCCTCGGCGCCGACTACTACGTGTCGAACCTCACGCCGGAGGAGATCGACGACATCGCCCTGTACCTGAACTTCGACATGATCGGCTCGCCGAACTACGTCTACGGCGTGTACGACGGCGACAACTCCAGCGGCACGGCACCCGAGGGCTTCATCCCGGCCGGCTCCGCCGAGATCGAGGACGTCTTCGAGCAGTTCTACGCCTCGCAGGGCCTGCCGTTCCAGGACACCGAGTTCTCGGGGCGCTCCGACTACGGGCCCTTCATCGCCGTCGGCATCCCCGCCGGAGGCCTGTTCACCGGCGCCGAGGGCATCAAGACCGAGGAGGAAGCGGCGCGCTTCGGCGGGCTCGCGGGCGTCGCGTACGACCCGTGCTACCACCAGCTGTGCGACAACCTCACCGGTGAGGGCCAGGACGAGGTGCTCTACAAAGACCTCGCCCGCTCGGTCAAGCAGCGCCTGACGGGCAACGTCAACCGCACCGCGCTGGATGTGAACTCCGACGCGCTCGCGTCCGCGATCATCACGTTCGCATTCGACACCTCGAGCCTCGCCGGAGGCGAAGGCGGTGCGGATGCCGCGGGCGGTCCGTCGACGCCCGGTGGCGGATTCCTGCACGACCACGGGCACCACACCGAGGCGGCAGCGCGCTGACCCCTCAGGACGTCAGGGGGTAGCCCCCGGCGAGACCCCGTCACCCGGTTCCGGGTCGACGGGGTCCGTCGGTTCCTCGGGTTCCCCGGGTTCGGGATCCTCCGTCACGGGGGGATCCGGCGGGGGCGGGGGAGTCGTGGGCTCAGGCGACGGCGAAGAGGTCTCACTCGGTTCCGGCGTCGGCGTCGGCGAGGGCGACGTCGTGGCCGACGGCGACGGCGACGGCGTGCTGGCAGGCGGGGGCGGCGGCGGCGCCGCCGGCGTCGATGCGACCGGGCTCGACCTCGATGGAGTCGGTCGAGCGGATGAGCGCCGCTCGGTGGCCTCGGCCGGTTCGTCGACGACGGTCTCACTCGTGGCCGTGCTCGTGGGCGTGGGGGTGACCGAGGCCGGAGATGTGGGACTCGGGGAGGGAGAGGCGGGATCCTCTCGTTCCGCGGGAGAGCGGGTCGGCGCGACGACTGCGGGCACCTCGTCATCGACCTCGGGGCTGCCACCGGCTCCGAGCGCGAGCGCCGATGCACCGCCGACGACCGCGATCACGGCGCCCACGGCCACCGACACGGCGATCCATCGCCTCGAGCGCGCACGACCGGAACCCGCAGCAACGCTCGTCGACGAGATCGCGGTGGGCACCGCTGTACCGCCGAGCGAGGCCGTGGCCGCCGAGGACGGCAGCACTGCGGTCAGCGGCGCTCCGGGCCCGAGTTCCGCCGACAGGTCCCACGCCGCACCGACCGCGGCGAAGGCGCCGACGTGTGGGACCGCTTCGATGGGTCGCCCGACCTGCCGGGCGACGGTCGACGCGATCGGCTCGACGACCGCGGACTCGCCGCTGAGGACGACAGCGTCCACGTCGTCGAGGTCGCGGTCGGTGCCGGCCAGCGCGGCGAGGATCGACCGCCCCACATCCGCAGCATCCTTCCCGTGATCGAGACCCGCATCCAGCCCGATCGTGACGGGATCGGCCAGCCGGTTCACCACCCCGTCGCCGCCGATGCGCAGGACCGCGGCCTCCACCGACGTGTCATCGGCGACCGCCGACACGATCGTCCGGCTGCCGAAGAACGGCGCGCTGCGGGCGAAGGCGAGAGCGGTGGAGTCCAGTCGGTCGAGGAACTCGGTGCGGTGGCCGTCGGCGCGCAGCTCCTCCTCCAGGGCGGCCAGGCGCGCATCGCTCCACGCGTGGGGCACCAGCACGCCGATGCTCGCCGGAGCCGACCCCATCAGTTCCGTCACCCGGTGGATGATGTCGTCGACGACCCACGCGAGCAGCTGCGGCGGTGTGAGCCGCTCCCCCTGCACATCGAAGAACGCGCCGGCGTCGGCGACACGGGACACGAAACCGTCGATGAGACGGTCCGGCTCGGCGCGGCCGAGTTCGAGCGCCGCCTCGCCGAAGACCACGTCGTCGTTCCCGATGAACACGGTCGTCGGCAGCCCGCCGTCGGGCCCCTCGAGCACCGGGCGCACGGCGAGTGCGCCATCCGGCAGTCGTTCGGCGACCGCCACGGACGTCGATTCATCGCGCGGATCGATCGCGACCGCATACGGTGTCCCCATGTCGCCATCCCCCCGGCGAACTCGATGTGACCGAACGATGGCCCCGGGCGCGGGCCGGTCGGTTTCGGCGCGAGCCTAGCGTCCGTACGTTTCGTCCGGGAAAACTCTTCAGACGGCGGGCTCGAGGACGGATGCCACGGCATCCGCCTCTTTCGTCGTCGAGCCCTCCCGCACGCAGCAGAACCGATCGCGGTACGCGGTCGGGGTGATCCCGAGCGTTCGGGCGAAGTTCTGCCGCAGGACGGCCGCCGACCCGAAGCCGCTCTCCCACGCGATGCGGTCGAGGCCCAGATCCGTGGTCTCGAGCAGCCGCTGGGCGTGGATGAGGCGCTGACGCGCCAGCCATGCGGCGGGGGTGGCGCCGTGGTCGGCCTTGAACCGCCGGGCGAAGGTGCGCGGCGACATATGGGCCTTCGCCGCGAGCTGCTCGACGGAGAGGTCGCTGCGCAGGTTGTCGAGCATCCAGTCGGTCACCGGCGCGAGCGACTGCGACGTCGACACCGGCAGCGGCCGGTCGATGAACTGCGCTTGGCCGCCGTCGCGCTGCGGGGGGACGACCATGCGCCGGGCGATCTTGTTGGTCAGCTCCGCGCCCAGCTCCTGGCGGAGCAGGTGCAGGCACGCGTCGATGCCGGCGGCGGTGCCGGCACTGGTGATGATGCGCCCGTCCTGCACGTAGAGCACGTCGGGGTCGACCTCGACGGCGGGGAACATCTGCGCCATTTTCGCCGCGTACATCCAGTGCGTGGTGGCGCGTCGCCCGTCGAGAACTCCGGCCGCGCCGAGAACGAACGATCCGCTGCAGACACTGAGCACCCAGGCGCCGCGATCGACCGCGCGACGGATGACGTCGACCACGCGCGGGTCGGGAGAACCCCAGTACTCGTGCGGAGTGGGCGAGACGACGACGAGATCCGCCTCGTCGGCGAAGCCCAGGTCGTCGTGGACGTTGATCGAGAACCCGAGCTTGGAGTCGACCGGACCCGGATCGGGCGTCACGACCCGGAAGTCGAAGTTCGGCACCCCGTCCGCCGAGCGGTCGAGGCCGAATGCCTCGCACGCGACGCCGAACTCGAAGGGTGCGAACCCGGTGGTGACGATGCACGCGACGGTCTTCATTCTCTGTTTCCTCCTGTCCCCGCCTCACGTTATGGCAGAAATCATACGAACAATGTTCATACTGCCACTATTGGCAGGATGAAGACGAACGTAGCTTATCTGCCATGACACTCCTCATCCTTCTCGCCGCCGCCTCCGTGTGGGGCATCGTCGCGTCCGTCGTCGCGGTGCGCCGCGACGGATACGGGCGCGTGCCGACCGATCTCACTCGGCGACCGTGACCCTAGACTCGGTACCTCGACGAGACGAGGTCGCCGTGTCCCACCCCACTCCCGCTGAGCCCGCGCCGATGCCCGGTGCGCACAATCCCGCCCCGGCGGCGGCCTTCGCCCCGCCGCCCGGTTATGCACCCGCGGGTACCGCTCCGGCGCCCGACCGCGCTCGCGGCGGCAGGAACCCGTGGGGTGTGGCGGCGATCATCTCGGCCGCCGTCCTCGTGCTGCTGCTCGTGCTGCAGCTGTTCGTACAGGTGGGCATCCTCCTGTCGCAGACCTACGACCTCTTCGGGCCGATCACCGGCCTCCTCGGCATCGTCGAGGGGCTCGTCGCCCTCGTCACCGTCATCCTGGGCCTGGTCGGTCTCTTCCGGCGCGACCGATCCCCGCTCCTCGCGGCGATCGCGCTCGGCGCCGGTGGCTTTGCCCTCGTGAGCGCGGTGCTGTGGAACGTGCTCTACCCGCTGATCCTCAGCGCCGCCTGACGCGGTCGTACACGGCCACCATCGCGGCCGTCCGCGACGACTGCCGGAACGTATCGGCGATCTCGGGCGCGGGTTGCCGCGCGCGCCCTGCGGAGATGTCGCCGACGGCGTCGCGAAGGGTCAGGGCGAACGCGTCGGGTTCGGACCCCACGCGCCACACCCCCTCCCCGAGCTCGTCGGCGATGTCGGGGTCGGCCACGATGGCCGGGGTGCCGAGCGATGCGGCCTCGAACACCGTCATCCCCTGCGTCTCGAAGCCGATCGAGCTCTGCACCACTGCATCGGCGGCAGACAGGAGTCGCAAGGTCTCGGCGTACGGCAGCCGGCCGGCGAAGGTCACCCTCGCCGCCGGGCGGCGACGCGCGACGAGCCGGCGCGCCGCGCGGGCCTGACCACCGCCGCCGATCACAGTGACGTCCGCCGCGACGCCGGAGTCGGCGAGCGCGTCGAGGAAGGGCAGCAGGCGCTTCTCGGGGCTCATCCGGCCGACCCACACGAGCCGGGGCCGCGAAGAGGCCGGCCGCAGCGGGCCGGCGGCGCCCGCGGCATCCCGCATCTCGTCGTCGATGCCGTTCCACACCACGTCGATCTGACCCTCGGGGGAACCCCCGGGGCGGACGTGATGGGCCATGAGGCGGTGGGCGAAATGCGACGAGGGTGCGGTGACCGCCGCCGCCCGCGCGGCGAAGCGGCGGAGGTAAGCCCATCCGTCCGTGCCCGCCTCCCGCGGCTCGCGAGGCAGGATCGCCCGGCCCGCCCAGGCGTTCAGCAGCCGCAGCGCCAGGCGCGGGAACGGCGTCGTCGCCGCGATCCCGACGTCGACGCGATTGTGCATGGTGTGGACGAGCGGAAGCGCGTGGCGAGCGGCGAAGCGGTGGCCGAGGATCGCCCCCCAGAAATCTCCCTGCACGTGCACGACGTCGACCGGCGGCCGCCCGGCCATCCCCGCGTCCACGGCGCGGTCGGCGGCGCGCGTGGGCAGCGTCAACCCGTACTCGCGGTCGAGGGTCACCGGCACCGACGGCAGATCGATGGAGGCGGGGTCGTCGATCTTCCGGGCGTGCAAACGCGGCTGGACGATCGTCACCGTGTGCCCGGCGCGCTCGAGGAACCGCCGCTGGAGCCTCATCGACACCTGCGCGCCGCCGGAGGACTCGACGTGCTGGTCGCCGAACATCACGATGTGCACGGCCGGCGCCTCACTGCGGGATGGGCTCGCCGCGATACAGGGCCTCGAAGGTGTCGAGGGTGCGGCCGATGTCGTGGACGATCACGCCGTCGAGCGAGGCCTGCTGCATGCGCCGGCGCTCCTCGGGGGTGGCGGTGAGGACGGCCGTGAGCTTGTCGGCCATCTCGGCGACGTTCCCGGGCTCGAACAGGTAGCCGTTCTCACCGTCGTGCACGAGGTGCGGGAGGGCGACGGCGTTGGCCGCGACGATCGGCAGCCCCGAGGCCATCGCCTCCATGGTGGCGATGGACTGCAGCTCCGCGATCGAGGCGATCGCGAACACGCTCGCGCGCGAGTAGATGGCCCGAAGGTCTTCTTCCGAGGCGTGACCGTGGAAGGTGACGCGGTCGGCGAGCCCCAGCTGCGCCGTGAGGTTCTCGAGGTTCTTGCGCTGATCGCCGCCGCCGACGATGTCGACCGAGACGTCGAGGGCGGGGTCGAGCGTCGCGACCGCGTTCAGCAGAACGTCGATGTGCTTCTCGCTCGTGAGGCGACCGACGAAGAGCACACGGTGACGGTCGCGCGGCGCGAGGTCGGGGGCGTAGTTGGACCGGTCGATGCCGCAGCTGATCGGGATGACGTTGTGGATGTCGATCGTCGACTCGAGGAAGTCGGCGGCCCGGCGGGTCGGCGTCGTGACGGCGCGGGTCATCTCGAACGTGCGCCGCGCGTCGGCCCACGCGAGCTTCAGCACCACCCGGTTCATCGCATCGGGCAGGGTGGTGAAGTCGAGGATGTTCTCGGCCATCACGTGGTTCGTCGCGATGATCGGGATGCCGCGCTTGCGCGCCTCGCGCGACAGACCGCGGCCGATCACGATGTGGGACTGGATGTGCACCACATCGGGCTTGACCTCGTCGAGCACCTTGCGCGCGTAGTGCTTCGACCGCCACGGCCAGACGAAGCGCAGCCAGTCGTGCGGGGGCCAGCGCACCGAGGGCAGGCGGTGCAAGGTCATCGGCTGCCCCTCGATCACCTCGGTGTGGGCGGGGCTCCTGCGGTAGACGCTGTTAGGGGCGATGACGTGCACGTCGTGACCGCGGGTCACGAGGCCCGCGGCGAGGCGCTCGGCGAAGCGGGCGGCGCCGTTGATGTCAGGGGCGAAGGTGTCGCAGCCGATGAGCACCCGGAGCGGTCGCTTCACGGCGTCAGAGCGTGTGGGGTCATCGGGCGTCGCGGGGGTGGTCACGGGAGGTGTGCCTGTTCTCTGCGGCGGAGGATGGCGCCGCGCAGGGGCGCGCGGCGGTCCCACTCTAATCGAGGCGCGGCGTCGAACCGGGGTGCGCGACCGCAGGCGGGGGTGCGTCGAGGGTTTCCGCAGGCCGCGCGCCTACCCTGGGGGCATGCCTCGACTTCAGGCCGACGCCTCTGCCGACCGCTGGGTTCCCGTCACCGGTTCGCTCGGACTGCGCGGGCGTCGCCATCGCAAGGCCGCGATCCGGATGCTGCTGGGTCAAGCGAATCGCGCGATGGGGGCGGAGGAGCGACCCGGCAGCCGCGGGATCGCGTGGATGATGAGCCAGGCGGCGCCGCTGCTCATGCGTCGCGCCGACGGGCGCCTGCTGATCTGGGTGTGGAAGGCCGATCCGGAGCTCGTCGTGCTCATGGCCCAGCTGCAGGAGCTGACCCCGCAGCTGCGCGCCGCGCGGGCGATGATGCCGATCGAGTACGACGACACCGAGTCGTTCCGCAACCCCCATCTGGGCATCGGCGAGCGACTGGTGATGGCGCTCCCGCCCGAGCCGCGCACTCCCCCCTTCGCCACCTATACCTGGGACACCGGCACCCACCTCGTGACGCTCACGGCGGTGTGCTCCGACCGGGAGCGGGTGGGGACGGTCATCCCCTACGTGGATGAGGTGGCTCGCAGCATCCGTGTCATCGATGATCTGACGATCGACGGCTCTCCCGAGGTGCTGCGCATCGAGCCTCGCGGCTGACGCGGCGCCCGTCGCCCGCAGCGCCCGGATTCTCCGGCGCACGCGGCCGCGCGCAGCGCGCGATCCGTCAATGGATGAGGCCCGTCGACGACGCAGACCGCCTTTGTGACGGATCGCGGGCCCTGCCGCCGCGCCCGACCACCCGCGATCGCGGAGCGCGGCGCGGACGCGCTCCAACGCGGCCGAAAGACGGTCGCCTTGGTGCTCCTTGGTGACGCGGATGTCGCGCCACCCGAGAGCACCGAGGGCATCGAGTCGCTCCAGATCGTGGAAATACTGCACCGTGTCGGTGCGGTGGTCTGGCACCAGACATCGACCGGATGCACGGCAGGGAACGCCCCGATCGCCCCGAGGCGAACGGATCCCTCGACGATCTCGTGACCGCGGAACCCCGCCGCCCTCACCCTGCCAAGGGGTGACAGCGAGCTCACGTCGACGGGAGACCGCGGGTGGCCGATCACGTCGGCGCCGACCAGGGCGAGGGCAGCCAGATGACTGAAGTAGTCACCCGGTCGCAGACGGGGCAGCGCCGCGCGCACACGCTCACCGAAGGAGTGCGCTCCACCAACGGGCGCCCGCACGCCGTGGAACGGCGCATCAAGGTCACCCGAACGGAGGCGCGAGATCGTCACACCTGATGCGACAGCGACCGGAACGGCGAACGTGCGGTAAAAGATGGCCGGGGGCAAGGGTCGCGGGGACGGCATGGGGCAAGCGTGGCCACCCGAGGGGAGCGGATGACGCGGCATCGCACGATCGGTGGATGACTCCGGGGCACGGCCCGGTGTGCAGAAGACGTCGACCCGGCGCGCGACCCGTCAGAGGATGTCGCTTCTCACCCGCCGAGACAGCATCTATTGACGGGTCGCGGCCGGGTGACGGGGACGGACGCGGGGGCGCGGCCGGGTGACGGGCACGCGGGGGCGTGAGCGCTCAGGCTGGGGCGCGAAGCGCGGCGATCACCGCCGCGACCGGCTCGACACGGGAATAGGCGCTCGCGAGCGCGGCGAGGAACGCCGCGTGCACGTCGGCTCCGCCCACTGTCGTGCCGCCGAAGGACAGATCGGGAGCGGCGCACGCGTCGGCGGCGACGGTCACCTTCCACCCGAGATCGGATGCCGCCCGGACGCTCGCGTCCACGCACATGCTCGTCATCATCCCGGCGACGACGAGCGGAGCGCCGGCATGAGCGGCGAGCGCTTCGTCGAGGCGGCCCCCGAAGAACGCATTCGGGTGGTGCTTCACGACCACGGGTTCGCCGCCCCCGGGTGCGACCCGCGGGTCGATCTCCGCTCCCGGAGTCCCTTCCTCGAGGAAGCTTCCCGCCCCGGATGCCGCATGGCGCACATGCACGACCGGGAGCCCGGCAGCGCGGAACGCCGCCAGCAGGTCCGCGGCGCGCTCCGCCGCGGCATCCGAACCCACCAGGGGGAACCGGCCCCCGGGGAAATAGTCGCGCTGGATGTCGATGAGGACGAGAACGGGAGTCATCCCGCCAGCGTAGGTGCGACGCGTCACCGCGCGGGCGGGTCTCCGAGCTTCGCGCTCACGGCGGCGAGCTGCTGCGCGAGCTCGCGCATCTGGCCGCGCGTGGCCGGCTCGTTGTCGTCGCCGGCGGTGGCGGCCGCGCGCTCGATCACCCACGACGACACCGTCGCCGTGACGACACCGACCACGGCGATGCCTCCGCACATCAGCAGCACGGCGACGATCCGACCCCACGTGGTGACCGGGTAGAAGTCCCCGTAGCCGACCGTGGTGATGGTGACGAAGGCCCACCACACCGCGTCGCCGAAGTTCTCGATGTTCGCGCCGGGCGCTCCGCGCTCCGCCTCCAGAACAGCGAGTGCGGCGATCCAGATGAGGATCGCCGCCGCCCCGGCCCCGTAGATCGCCACCCGGCTGCGGATCGCCGAGCCCGCCGTGCGCTGCAGCGCCTGAACGACCGTCAGGGCCCGCAGCAGTCGGAGCGGTCGGAGCGCCGGGATCGCCACGACGGCGAGGTCGAACAGGTGCCCGCGGAACCACTTCCACCGCGGCTCGGCGAGGGCGAACCGCACGACGTAGTCGACGGCGAAGACCACCCAGGTGACGCCGATGATGATGCGCGCGACGGCGTAGGCCGGCCCCTGCAGATCGGCGATCACCTGCCACGAGTACACGACGATGAAGATCACGGACGTGATGATGAGCGGCCAGTAGGTCAGCTGGTGCCACCGCTCTTGCGTCACGGCTCGACAGTAACGGCGTCCGCCCCGCTCCCCCGGGAGCGCACGCCGGTGGTGGCGGCGAGCGACCGAACCCCCTACGGTCTGATCAGACGGCGATGGCGCCGAGGGAAGGAGGCGTCATGCCTCGGGATCCGTGGATCGCACCCCCGACGCGTGCCGCTCACACGGCGGAGGGGAGGATCGAACGGGGACGCACGCCCCGCTCCGCCCTCGCGCATCTCGTTCCCGGCGATCGTGATCCGATGGCCGTGCTGGATGCCCAGGACGTCGACCGCGTGCCCGAGCTCGTGCCGCTGCGCACCGCACGGATGGGCGCGAGCGCGTTCGCGTTCTACCGCGGGAGCGCCGCGATCATGGCCGACGACCTGTCGCGCTGCCCGAGCACGAACATCTTCGTCGCCTCGTGCGGCGACGCGCACCTGTCGAACTTCGGTCTCTACGCCTCGCCCCAGCGGACGCTCGTGTTCGACCTGAACGATTTCGACGAGTCGGCCTGGGCCCCCTTCGAATGGGACGTCAAGCGCCTGACCACCAGCGTCGTCATCGCCGGGCGCGCGACCTCGCGCGACGACGCGGTGGTCGAGGATGCTGCGCGGCAGGCCGTCCGGACCTATCAGCGCGCCCTCCGCACCGGCGCGAAGCGTTCCCCCCTGGATCGATACTTCGACCATTTCGACGCCCTCGGCGCCCACCGCTCCGTCGACGCCGAGACAGCGGCCGTCGTCGAGCGGGCCGTGCGTTCGGCGCTGAAGCGCACCGGGGCGCGCGCAGCGCGCAAGCTCACGGGCACGGACGATCACGGCCGCGCGATGATCGTGGACGATCCGCCGGTGATGACCCACCTCCCGCCCGACGCCGAGGCGCGGGCGTGGCGGGTGTTCGACGAGTACCAGTTGTCGACGGGCGTCGACATCCGGCTCCTCCTGCAGAAGTACGCCATGGCCGATGTCGCCGCGCGCGTCGTCGGAGTGGGCAGCGTCGGAACGCGGTGCCTGCTGATCGCGCTCCAGGACGGCGACGGCGACGTACTCCTGCTGCAGGGGAAGGAGGCCGGCGAGAGCGTCCTCATCCAGTTCGGGCGCGCGCCGCAGCCTCCGGCGGTGCAGACCTTCATCGAGCACTACGGCAACGGCGGACGGGTCGTCGCGCTGCAGCGGATCCTGCAGGCGGTGTCCGACCCCTTCCTCGGGCACATCCGTCGCTCGACGACCGGCGCGCTCCGCGACTTCTACGTCCGGCAGTTCCACGACATGAAGGGCGGCTTCGACCCCGAGGTTATGGACGACGGACCGTTCCGCTGGTACGCGATGGCATGCGCGGCCGCCCTCGCCCGAGCCCACGGCCAATCCCCGGCGGTCGGGACGGCCGCGGGGTACGTCGGCGGCGGCGAGCGGTTCGCCGAGGCGATCGTCGCGTGGTCGTACGCCTACGCCGACGTGTCGTATCAGGACTGGCAGACCTTCCGCCGCCACCGCGCGATCGCAGAGGAGGCGCGCACCTAGGCCGACTCGTCCTCCGCCCCAGGAGAGAGCGGATGGCGCGGGCGCCACACGACCAGCTCGGTGGCGCGCCGCACGCGCGTGCCGTGGCGCAGGGTGACGACCGACCCGGTCGATCCCGCGGCGAAGACCCGGGCGCCAGGCCGCGACTGACGCTCGGCCTCGAGCTGCTGCTCGAGATCGCGCACGCGGCGCGTGAGGTCGTGCACCCGCTGTTCGAGGGAGATCAGACGCGCGATCGCGGGAAGGCTCATGCCGTCGGCCGAGAGCCGGGCGACCTCGCGCAGCTGCTCGACGTGACGGAGCGAATAGCGGCGCGAGCCGCCCTGCGTGCGGGCGGGGACGACGAGACCGAGACGGTCGTACTGACGCAGCGTCTGCGGATGCATACCCGACAGCTCCGCCGCCGCGGCGATCGCGAAGATCGGCGCGTCGCCATCGATCTCGACGTGGTCGGTCATCCGTCCTCCCGTGTCAGCCGCGCGCCTTGGCCATGAGGTCCGCGCGCGGATTCTCCTTCGGCTCCACCTCGTGGAAGCGCTCGAGCGCTTCGCGCGCGGCGCCCTCGAGGTGGGACGGCACGACCACCTGCACCTCGGCGAGGAGGTCGCCGGTGCCCTTCTGCGTCGCGACGCCGCGCCCCTTGACGCGCAGCACGCGTCCCGACGGGGTACCCGGCGCGACGCGCAGCTTCACCGGGTCGCCCCCGAGCGTCGGAACCTCGATCGTGGCCCCGAGCGCCGCCTCGGTGAAGGTCACCGGCACCACCACGCGCAGATTCAGTCCCTCGCGGGTGAACACCGGGTGAGACCGCACGGTCACCTGCACGACGATGTCGCCGCTCTCTCCTCCGTCGGGCGAGGGGCGTCCGCGTCCGCGGAGGCGGATGCGCTGCCCGTCCGAGACCCCGGCGGGGATCTTGACCTTGAAGGGCTTGCCGTCCTCACCCTGCAGGGTGATGGTCTCGCCCTTGGTGGCAGTGACGAAGTCGATCGTCGTGCGTGCCGTGACGTCCGCGCCCCTGGTGGGGCCGCCGAAGCCGCGGAACCCGCCGGTCGGCTGACCGAACCGGCCCGAGCCGAAGCTCCCGCCCTGCTGCTGGTTGAACATCGAGAAGATGTCGTCGAAGTCGGCGGACTCGTAACGACCCCCGCCGCCCCGCCCCTGACCGAACGCGCTGAAGACGTCCTCGAATCCGCCGGCGCCCGGGCCGCCCGCGGTGAAGCGGGCGCCCGAGCCCATGGCACGGATCTGGTCGTACTCGGCGCGCTGTTCGGGGTCGGAGAGCACGGCGTACGCCTCGCTGATCTCCTTGAACTTCGCCTCGGCCGTCGCATCCCCCGGCTTGGAGTCCGGGTGGTACTGCCGAGCGAGCTTGCGGTAGGTCTTCTTCAGGTCGATGTCGGAGACCTCTTTGGAGACCCCCAGGACTTTGTAGAAGTCCTTCTCGAACCAGTCCTGGCTCGCCATCGCGTCTCCGGCCTACTCTGCCGGCACCGCGACGACGACCTTGGCCGGCCGCAGCTCGATGGAACCGAGCCGGTAACCAGTCTCGACCACCTCGAGGATGGTCGCCTCGGTCGCGCCGGGGGTCGGCTGCTGGAAGATCGCCTCGTGGTGCTGCGGATCGAAGGCCTCGCCGGCGGCTCCGTACGCCTCCACGCCCATGCGCTCCACGACCGCCCGCACCTTGTCGGCGATGGCGGCGAAGGGCGTGCCCTCGACGAGGTCACCGTGCTTGGCGGCACGGTCGAGGTCGTCGAGCACGGGGATGAGGCCCTTGGCGGCCGCCCCCTTGGCCCGCTCGATCTCGATCTCGCGCTGGTCCTCGGTGCGCCGGCGGTAGTTGGCGTACTCGGCCTGCAGACGCTTGAGGTCGGTGAGCAGCTGCGACTCGAGCGCCTCGACGCGATCGGCGACGGCGTCGGTGTCATCCGCTGCCGCCGCATCGGCGGACTGGGCGGCGCCGAGGATGTCGTCGACCGTCAGGTCGTGCGCATCCTCGCCGCCGGCAGCACCGTCAGCCGACTCGGGCGACGAGGCGTCCTCGGGCTGGTCGCCCGGGAACGTGGGGTCGTCCTTGTCCTTCGCCATGGTTACTTCTTTTCTTCCTCGTCGTCGATGACCTCGGCGTCGACCACGTCCTCGTCGTTCGAGGCCTGGTCGCCCTCGGGCGCACCCTCACCGCCGGCGGCACCGGACGCGTCGGCCTGCGGGGCCGACTGGTTCGCCGCGTAGATGGCCTCGCCGATCTTGCCCTGTGACTGCGACAGCTTGTCGAACGCCGACTTCACCGCGTCGTCGTCGTCGCCGGCGAGCGCGGTCTTCAGCGCGTCGACGTCGGCCTGGACCGACTCCTTGACGTCGGCGGGGAGCTTGTCGTCGTTGTCCTTCAGAAGCTTGTCCACGGAGTAGGCGAGGGTCTCGGCCTGGTTTCGGACCTCAGCGGCCTCGCGGCGCTTCTTGTCCTCGGCAGCGTGCTCCTCGGCCTCGCGCACCATGCGCTCGATGTCGTCCTTCGGCAGCGACGAGCCGCCGGTGATCGTCATCGACTGCTCCTTGCCGGTGCCCTTGTCCTTCGCCGAGACGTGGACGATGCCGTTGGCGTCGATGTCGAAGGTGACCTCGATCTGGGGGATGCCACGCGGGGCCGGCGCGATGCCGGTCAGCTCGAACGTCCCCAGCGGCTTGTTGTCGCGGGTGAACTCGCGCTCGCCCTGGAAGACCTGGATCGCCACCGACGGCTGATTGTCGTCGGCCGTGGTGAAGGTCTCGCTGCGCTTGGTCGGGATGGCGGTGTTGCGCTCGATCAGCTTGGTCATGATGCCGCCCTTGGTCTCGATGCCGAGGCTCAGGGGGGTGACGTCGATCAGCAGGACGTCCTTGCGCTCGCCCTTCAGCACGCCGGCCTGGAGGGCTGCGCCCACGGCGACGACCTCATCGGGGTTGACGCCCTTATTGGGCTCCTTGCCGGCCTCGCGCTGGACGAGCTCCGACACCGCGGGCATGCGGGTCGAGCCGCCGACGAGCACCACGTGCGCGATGTCGCCCACCTTGATGCCGGCCTCGCGGATGACGTCCTCGAACGGCTTCTTGGTGCGGTCGAGGAGGTCCTTGGTGAGGTCCTCGAACTTCGCGCGGGTGATCGTCTCCGACAGCGACACCGGGCCCGAGTCGGTCAGAGACAGGTAGGGCAGGTTGACGCTCGTCGAGGTCGAGCTCGACAGCTCCTTCTTGGCCTGCTCCGCGGCCTCCTTGAGGCGCTGCAGGGCGATCTTGTCGCCCGAGACGTCGACGCCGGTGGTGTCTTTGAACTGCTTGATGAAGTACTCCACCAGGCGCTGGTCCCAGTCGTCACCGCCGAGGCGGTTGTCACCGGCGGTCGAGCGGACCTGGATGGTGGAGAAGTCGTCGTCCTTGCCCACCTCGAGGAGGGAGACGTCGAAGGTACCGCCACCGAGGTCGAAGACGAGGATGAGCTCGTCCTCCTTGCCCTTGTCGAGGCCGTACGCAAGGGCCGCGGCGGTGGGCTCGTTGATGATGCGCAGGACGTTCAGGCCCGCGATCTCACCGGCCTCCTTGGTGGCCTGACGCTCGGCGTCGTTGAAGTACGCCGGAACGGTGATGACCGCGTCGGTCACGGTGTCGCCGAGGTACTGCTCGGCGTCGCGCTTGAGCTTCTGCAGGATGCGTGCCGAGATCTCCTGCGGCGTCCACTTCTTGCCGTCGACCTCGAAGGTCCAGTTCGTGCCCATGTGGCGCTTGACGCTCGAGACGGTGCGGTCGACGTTGGTGACCGCCTGACGCTTGGCGGTCTCGCCGACGAGGATCTCGCCGTCCTTGGTGTAGGCGACCACCGAGGGGGTGGTGCGGAATCCCTCGGCGTTCGCGATGACCTTGGGCTCGCCGCCCTCCAGCACCGCGACGACGGAGTTCGTGGTTCCGAGGTCGATACCAACAGCACGTGCCATGTTGTGTTTCTCCTTTTCACGGGGCCGAGAGCCTCGACCCGGGGCGTTGTCCGAAAGTCTGTGAGCGAGAATTGAGTCGCGTTGGCTCAACACTACGCCGCGCCGCGGCATCCGTCAAATGAACTTGATATGAATCGGCTCAACTTCGGATGCCGCGCCGCGGGGCTCTTGGCTTCTTCCCCCGTTCACCAAAGAGGCCTAGCGTGACGACATGACCGCACCCGCCGAGGGCGTGCCGCCCGCCACCGCCGACAGCGCCGCCATCCCCGTCATGGGTCTGGACCTGCGGGAGGACGCCGCTGCACCGCGGCGGCAGATCTACGCCTGGGCGCTGTGGGACTGGGCGACGCAGCCGTTCAACACGGTCATCCTCACCTTCATCTTCACCGCCCTGTACCTCACGACCGACGTCTTCCTCCCGGCCGACATCGCGGCCCTCCCCGACGATGCGCCGGCGAAGGAGGCCGCCCTTGCCGACCTCGCGGTGGGTCTGGGATGGGGCGGGACCGTCGCCGGGCTGCTGATCCTCGCCATCGCCCCGATCCTCGGCCAGCAGGCCGACGCCCGCGGGCGTCAGAAGCTCTGGCTCGGCATCGGCACGGGCGCGCTCATCCTCTGCATGTTCGGCCTCTGGTTCGTCGAGCCCGCGCCGACCTTCTTCTGGCTGGGTGTCGCCCTCATCTCGGCCGGAACGGTCTTCGGCGAGATCGCGGCGGTGAACTCCAACGCCATGCTCATCGGCATCGCGAACCGCAAGACGATCGGTCGGGTGTCGGGCCTCGGCTGGGGCTTCGGCTACCTCGGCGGCATCGTCGCCCTCGTGCTGGTGATCGTCTTCTACAGCGCCGACTGGTTCGGCATCTCCGACGCCGACGGACTGCCGTTCCGGATCATCGCCGTGGGCTGCGCGATCTGGGCGATCGTCTTCTCGATCCCGATCTTCCTCGCCGTTCCCGAACCCTCCGTCGGGCGACCGGAGCGCAAGGTGGGCTTCTTCGCCGCCTACGGACTGCTCGCCCGCGACGTCATCGGCCTGTACAAGAATCCCGGAACGCGTCAGACCTTCTGGTTCCTCCTCGCCAGCGCCGTCTTCCGCGACGGACTCGGCGGCGTCTTCGCCTTCGGAGCGGTCATCGCCGCGCAGGTGTTCGGATTCGAGTTCCTCGAACTGGTGATCTTCGGCGTCGCGGCGAATCTCATCGCCGGAGTCTCGACCATCATCGCGGGGCGCTTCGACGACCGGTTCGGGCCGAAGGTGGTCATCATGGTCTCGCTGATCTCGATGGTCGTCGCGGGGCTCGCGGTCTTCTTCCTCGTCGACGCCGGCACCACGGTCTTCTGGATCGGCGGCCTTGTGCTCTGCGCCTTCGTGGGGCCGGCACAGGCGGCGGCGCGGTCGTTCCTGTCCCGCGTCACGCCCGCGGGCCGCGAGGGCGAGATCTTCGGTCTCTACGCCACGACCGGGCGCGCTGCCAGCTGGATGGCCGCGGCGATGTGGTCGGTGTTCATCGTCGTCGGCGGCACGACGGTGTTCGGCATCCTCGGGATCATCCTGGTGCTGCTCATCGGACTGCTCCTCCTGCTTCCCGTCCGCGCCCCGCGCTGAGCGGCGACCCGCTCGGATCACCCGCCGAGGTTGTCGGCGAGCTTGGACAGCAGGCGCGCCAGCTCGGCTCGTTCCTCCGCGTCGAAGCCCTCCAGAGCACGGGCGATGGCCTCACGGCGCTCGCCCCGGAACCCGCGCACCATCCGCCGCCCGCCCTCGGTCAGGGCGACGCGCGTACGCCGGGCATCATCGGGGTCGGCCTCGCGGCGCACGAGATCGAGCTCCACGCACTGCTGCACGAGCCGCGACGCCCGCGGCTGGTCGACGCCGACCGCCTCGCCGATCTCGCCGACGCTCAGCGGATGCGACGCCGCGGCGAGGGCCTCGAGGAGGCGCAGCCGGGCCGGCCCGCTGAAGTGCGGGGGGATCATCCCCTCGGGTCCGGTCGCAGGGGGCCGGCGGCGGCCGTGCGGGCCGGGTCCGGGCCACGGATGCCGCGGACCGGCGCTCTGCGCCTCGCCTCGCCCCGCCCAGGGCGGTCCGCCGCGTCGGGGCCGTAGGCGCGCGAGAGCCGCGGCGATCTGATCGGCGGCGACGGCGGGGTCCCCCGCGTCGGGGCTCGGGTCGGTCGGCGCATCGCTCACCGAGCCAGAATACATGCCACTTGACATACATCCGGGATGCATGTCACACTGCATGTACATGCTTCATGACATACAAATCTGCGTCGCATTAGGCGACGCTGTGAAAGGACACCCCATGAACACCGAATCACGCGATACCCCGCACCCCGCAGACCGCCCGCTCGGCTTCTGGCTCCGCGCGACCGATGCCCTGATCTCGCGAGAGGTCGACGCCGCTCTCGCCGCCCATGACGCCGACCGGCGCGAATGGATGGTGCTGAACGTCCTGGCCGGCGAGGTCGATGCGCGGGGCTTCCGTGAGCGCCTGGCCCGCAAGCCGAAGATGCTCCGCCACCTCGCTGATCGCGGACTCATCGCCCGTGAGGGCGATGACTGGACCCTCACGGCCGAGGGGCGCGCTCGGCGCGATCTCCTCGCCGAGACCGTCACCGGCATCCGGGCGCGCGTCGCCGGTGCCGTCTCACCCGAGGACTACCGGACGACGATCGCCTCCCTCGAGGCCATCGCCCGAGAACTCGGTTTCTCCGAGGAAGACCCGCGTCCCTGGCGGGAAGGCCCGCGGCACCCGCGTCACCGCTTCGGCCTGCGCCCGTTCGGGCCCGGCGAACCGCGCCCCGGCGAGGGAGGCGGCCCCGGGCCGCGTTTCGGCGGCAACCCGCACCACGGCTTCCGCGGTGCGGGTCCGCGTCCCGACGCGGACGCGGTCTGATAGCAGCGGGATCAGGTCTGGCGGCGGATGAAGCGCATCAGGTAGGCGATCACGGCCAGGACGAGGAGCACGATGCCGAGCCAGAGAAGGAACTTCACCGCCTCGACGAACACGCCGAGGAGGAGCAGCACGATGCCGACGACGAGGAGGATGAGTGCGAGTGCAGGCATGGCCCCAGCCTCGCCCGTCCCCTTCCCGACGGCAAAGGCTTGACAGCCGAGCCCGTGGCGTTCAGGCGCCGCGGGCGCCGGCGTCGGTCGCGCCGACGTCGGTCACGTGGAAGTTCAGGTGGGAGCGCGACGCCGTCGGACCCCGCTGCCCCTGGTACCGGTTGCCGTAGGGCCCTGACCCGTAGGGCGTCTCGGTGGGCGAGGACAGGCGGAAGAAGCACAGCTGCCCGATCTTCATCCCCGGCCAGAGCTTGATCGGCAGGGTCGCCACATTCGACAGTTCGAGCGTGACGTGCCCGGTGAAACCGGGATCGATGAAGCCCGCCGTGGAGTGGGTGAGAAGACCGAGCCGTCCCAGGGACGACTTCCCCTCCAGGCGCGCGGCGATGTCGTCGGGCAGGCTCACCTGCTCGAACGTCGCCCCGAGCGCGAACTCGCCGGGGTGCAGGATGAACGGCTCCGCCGGGTCGACCTCGATGAGGTGGGTCAGGTCGGGCTGGTCCAGCGCCGGGTCGATGAAAGGGTACTTGTGGTTGTCGAACAGCCGGAAGTACCTGTCCAGGCGCACGTCGACGCTCGAGGGCTGCACCATCTCGGGGTCCCACGGCGCCAGACCGATGCGCTCGGCGTCGATCTCGGAGCGGATGTCGCGGTCGCTCAGCAGCACGCGGATCAGACTATCGCTGTCGCTGGTGTTATCCTTGCGAGGCGCTTCGGGCGCACCCTCCGGGGGTGTAGTTCAATGGCAGAACATCAGCTTCCCAAGCTGAGAGCGCGGGTTCGATTCCCGTCACCCCCTCCATCTCTTCAGTCGGCCCGCTTCGTCGCGGTGACCGGCAGCGTGTGCCACGTCTCGTACGCCATCGCGGCCGCGGCAGCGGCATCCCCCATCTCGCACAGCGCGATGAACCGTTCGTGACGCTCGGCGGCCGCGGGCGCGTCACTGCCGAAGCGCAGGCGCTCGGCCCGGCGGACGATCGGGCCGAACTGCTCGAGCACCGTCTCGACGGCGGCGTTCCCGAGCGCTGCGACGGGAACGGCGTGCAGGTCGTCGTCGGCTTCGAGCGCCGCCGTCACGTCCCCGCGCTCGGCGGCGGCGGTGAAGCGCCGGTTGGCGGCGCGCATGCGCGCGATGTCGTCCGGCGTGAGCCGTCCCACGGTCTCGCGGACGGCGAGCTCGTGGAGGGCGGCGACGACGTCGCGCGCGTCGCGGAGCGACGTCTCGTCGATGAGGCTCACGGTGGTGGAGCGACCTGGCTGGGCCACGACGAGCCCGCTGCTGCTGAGGCGCAACAGGGCCTCGCGCACGGGGGTGCGGCTCACCCCGAGCCACGCGGCGAGGTCGCCGTCCTTCAGCTGCTCGCCCGGCTCGAAGGTGCCGTCGACGATCGCGTCGCGCAGGCGCCGGTAGACGTCATCGCGCAGGAGGCTCCGAGGAAGCGAAGGGGAGGCGGGAGGGATCGGCACCTGACATATTGCACACAGTGTGCGGCTCGACCGCAAGCGGACCGCGGCCCGGCCCTAGGCCAGCGGCTCGGCGGTCTCGCGGGCGGCGCGCGCCGACGACCGCACGGCGCCGATGCTCGCCGCGATCACGAGGGCGATTCCCACCAGCTCGAGCCAGGCGAGCTCCTGGCCGAGGAGCACGAACCCGGCGAGGGCGGCGGTGGCGGGGGCGAGGCTCATCAGGATCGCGAACGCCGCGGCGGGGAGCCGGCGGAGGGCGATGAGCTCGAGCGCGTACGGGATGGTCGACGACAGCACCGCCACCGCGGCGCCGAGGGCGAGGAGGTCGAGGCGAAGCAGCGCCGACCCGGCATCCCAGATCCCCAGCGGCAGCATCACCACGGCGCCGACCGCCATCGCGATCGCAAGGCCGTCGAGGCCCCGGAACTCCCGACCGACCCGCGCCGAGGCGAGGATGTAGAACGCCCAGCTCGCCGCCGCCCCGAGCGCGTAGAGCACCCCGATCGGGTCGAGCCGGTCCCATCCCCCGCCGCCGAGTGCGACCACGCCGGCGAAGGCGAGCACGGCCCACAGCCACGCCGATGCCCGCCGTGAGGCGACGATCGACAGGACGAGGGGGCCGAGCACCTCGATCGTGACCGTCACCCCGAGGGCGAGGCGCTCGAGCGCGAGGTAGAACAGTCCGTTCATCAGCGCCAGCACCAGACCGAACAGGATGACTGCGCGCCAGGCCGCCCGCGAATGCCCGCGCAGTGCGGGCCGGGCGATCGCCAGCAGCAGCACGGCGGAGAACGCCAGGCGCAGCAGCACCATGCCGAGGGGCCCGACCTGCGGGAACAGCAGCACGGCGATGGAGGCGCCCACCTCCTGGCAGGCCAGACCCGCCACCACGAGGAGGACCGCGGGGCTCGGCGCCCGGGCGCTCACGACACCCGCGCGGTCACGGGAGGGGGCAGATCGCGTTCTGGGCGATCGCGTCGCGCTGCTGCTCGGGCGTCCAGGGCAGACCCGCCTCGGGCGCGGTCTGGCCGGAGGCGGCGGGCGCCTTGGACGCGATCGCCGCGAGCTGCCACGCCAGGAACGCCCCGATGCCGTCGGAGGCGCGCGAGTTGTTCAGCGACACGGCGACGGTGAGGCCGGTCTGCGGATCGGCGAAGGTGGCGGTGATGTACCCGGGGGTCGAGCCGTACTGGCCGATCATCGACCCGGCCTGGACGACGCCCCCGGCCGTGGTCTGCCACGAGGGAGCGCCGTCGTAGGGCGGGAGGGGCGCGTCGTAGCGCTCGTCGGTGTCGACGCCGAGCGCGTTGGCCGCGAGCCCCTGGGCGTAGCGGCCGAGGTCGTCGATCGTCGAGACGACGCCGGCGTCCGTCCAGCCGAAGCTCGCCGAGGCCTCGGTGATGTTCAGCGGCTCGGCGCAGTTCACACCGCCATCCGCATCGGGCGACCACAGCCCGTCGAGCACCGCCCCCTCCGCGGAGGGAGCGGCTCCGGCGGCGCCCGGGAGCCGGGTGGCGTCGAGGGCCAGAGGCTCGAAGACCTCGTCCTGCAGGACCTCCGCCGCCGAGCGTCCGGTCGCGCGCTCCAGGACGAGACCTGCCAGCAAATACCCCGAGTCGGAGTCGCGGTAGGCGGCGCCGGGCGCCACGTCGGCGGTGGTGCCGACGCCGTAGCCGGCGAGCTCGCGCGGGTTCCAGACACGATCGGGCGTGGTGAGGAAGCTGCCCTGCAGCCGCGGCGCGTAGTCGCCGAGGCCCGAGGTGCCGTCGCAGAGCTGCTCGACGGTGATGTCGGCGAGTCCGGCGAACCCCGAGACGTAGTCGGTGATCGGCGCGTCGAGGTCGACCAGCCCTCGTTCGGCGACGAGGTACACCGCGTCGCAGGTCATCGCGCGGGTCACCTGACCGACGCGGAAGGTGCTGTCGGCGGATGTCTCCGACCCGCCGGGTGCGGTCGTCCCGACCCCCGACACCCACGATCCGCTCCACGGCGCCCACACGCCCACCACGGCCCCGGAGGATCCCGTCGCGGCCATGGCGAAGGTCACCGCGTCCTGCAGCTGGGTCACCATGTCGTCGGGGAGCGAGCCCTCGACCTGCGCGGGGACGTCGATCGTCACGGTCCGGTCGGGCGAGCAGGCCGCGAGTCCCGCCGCGAGAGCCCCGGTCACGACCACCGCGAGGGCACCACGAACAGCGCGCGATCGAGTCGAACGCAGCCGCATGTCACCCCCAGGAGCATCGTCGTCCTCGGAGAATCTAAGCACACGGGGGCTGGATGAACGCCCCGCGTCGTAGGGTGGTCAGCTGTGACCCACCGGTTCGATGAGAGTGCCGTCGCGGCGATCCTCCGCCACATGAACGACGACCACCGCGACGACAATCTGCTCATCGTGCGCGCGTTCGGCCCGGCCGGGACGTATCGATCGGCGCGGATGACCGGGCTCGACGGCGCAGGCGGCGACTGGGCCGCGGTCACGGAGCACGGTGACGAGGTGACGGTGCGCGTGGACTGGCCCGGCGGTGCGATCACCGAGCGCCCCGAGGTGCGACGCGAGATCGTGGCGCTGTACGACGAGGCATGCCGACGCCTGGGCGTCACGCCCCGGCCGCACTGAATCCGCCGATCCGCGCTGGTTAGGTGACCCTAAGTCGCCTATGATGAGGCGCATGGCCGACCTCATCCCGTTCTCGGCGGCGCTGCGCGAACGCTCGAGCAGCGCGCACTCCTCGAGCGAGCGCTCCGGCTTCATGGCCGACCTCATCGAGGGTGCCGGAACCCGCGAGGACTACATCGCGCTGGCCGCCCAGCACTGGTACATCTACGAGGCGCTGGAATCCGCCGCCGAGCGGATGCGCCGCGACCCCGTGGCATCCGTCTTCATCTCCGACAAGCTGACGCGGCTCCCCGCCCTCGAAGCCGACCTCGCCTTCCTCCTCGATGCCGACTGGCGAGAGCGCATCAGCCCCCTGCCGACCACCCGCGCCTACGTGGAGCGCATCCGGCAGGTCGGGGCGACCTGGCCGGGCGGATTCGTCGCGCACCACTACACCCGCTACCTCGGCGACCTGTCGGGGGGACTCTTCATCGGGCGCCTGATGGCGCGACGATTCGGGTTCGACACGAACGGCATCGGGTTCTACCTCTTCGACGAGATCGCCGACCCGCGGGCGTTCAAGGAGGTCTACCGCGAGCAGCTCGACGCCGCTCCGTGGGACGCCGACGAGCAGGAGCGGGTCATTGACGAGGTGCTGCGCGCGTACCGCTTCAACACCGCGCTGTTCGAGGACCTCGCCGCCGCGAAAGCCGACGCCGTCGCCTGAGGATCAGGATGCCGCGGGGCGGCGCACATGCTCGTGCATCCACCGAGCGACATCCGGATCCACCCGAATGTCGCTCGGGCGCAGCGGCCGGGAGAGATACAGCCCGTCGAGCGAGGTGAGCCTCGACAGCGCCACGTAGGTCTGACCGGGGGCGAATGCGCCGGAGCCGAGGTCGATGACGGCACGGTCGTAGGTCTTCCCCTGCGACTTGTGGATCGTCACCGCCCACGCCAGCCGCAGCGGGAACTGGGTGAACTCCGCCACGACCTCGCGCGTCAGCGTCCGCGAGCCGGCGTTGTAGGCGTAGCGGAACCTCTCCCACACGGCGGGTTCGACGTCGAACTCCTGCCCGTCGACCTCGACGCGCACGGTGCCGCCGGCGATGCGGGTGACGGTGCCGATCGTGCCGTTGACCCACCGCGGCGGGTCGCCGTAGCCCTGGGTGTCGTTGCGCAGGAACATCACCTGCGCGCCCACCTTGAGCTTCAGCTCGGTGTCGGCGGGGTAGTTGGCCTCGCCGCGGCCGAAGTCGCCGTTGATCTCGGCGACGGCGGTCTGCTCGCGGCCGACGAGCTCGGTGAGGTGGCGGCGGTTGATGTTGTTGACGATGTCGTTGCGGGTGGCGAGGGTGATGATCGGGTGTTCGCCGTCGTCGGGGTGCGGGGGCGTGCGGGCACCGGTGTCGTTGAGCACCTGGGCGATGTCGGCGGTGACCCGCCCGTGACGGACGGCGTTGAGCATGGCCTTGAACGCGGGGTCGGCCTGCCGGTGGATCTCGGCGAGCTCGCGCACGTGCAGTGAGGCGCCGTAGGCGCCCAGATCCATCAGTCCGTCGCCGGACACCTCGCCGGTCCAGACCTTGGCGTCGAAGAACCAGAACGACCGGTAGTGGTCGCGGATGTAGCGCATCTCGTCGCCCCGCGGCGGCACCGGAGCGAGCTGATAGGGGTCGCCGAACATGACGATCTGCACACCGCCGAACGGCTCGGCGCGGCGGCCGCGCGCCTGGCGCAGGGCGCGATCGATGCCGTCCATCAGGTCGGCGTTGACCATCGAGATCTCGTCGATGACCAGGGTGTCGATGGCGTTGAGGATGCGACGGGTCGCGTCGGACTGATCGAGGTCGGTGTCGGCGATGAGCCCGATCGGCAGCCGGAACAGCGAGTGGATCGTCTGGCCCTCGACGTTGAGCGCGGCGACGCCGGTCGGGGCGCACACTGCGATCTGCTTGGAGGTGTTCCAGGCCAGGTGCTGCAGCAGCGTCGACTTGCCGGTGCCGGCGCGGCCCGTGACGAAGACGTGGTCACGGGAGTCTTCGATGAGCCGGAACAGCGCCTCCTGCTCGGGGGAGAGCGCGGGCGTGGTCACCGGTTCATGGTAGACGGATGCCGCGGCTCGCCGTCATCGGCTGTGGGCCAGCGCCGGGTTCCCGCGACCACGCCGGTGACGATCTCGCGGAACCGCGGGCAGGTCGCGATGTCGTGCGCCCGGCACCGGAGGGCGTGCTCGGTCATGCGGCGCGACCGCTCCATCTCGGCCATCCGCTCGGCGAGGTCGGCCAGGTGCGCCTCGAGCACCCGGTGCCGTTCGGGCGCCTCGTCGTCGAGCAGCACGCGGATCTGCTCGAGCGACATCCCCGCCGCCTTGCTCCGGACGATCACGGCGATCCTCACGAGGTCGGCCTCGCCGTAGCGGCGTCGTCCGCCGCCGTCGCGTGCGGGGGCGAGGAGTCCGGTGTCCTCCCAGTGACGCAGGACGTGGGTGGGCAGCGAGAAGCGCGCCGCCGCATCGCCGACGGACAGACAGCTTGACTTCATGTCGACATGAAGTCACACGATGGGGTCCGACGCAAGTTCCGAGGAGGACACATGATCGATGCCATCGTGATCGGCGGCGGGCCCGCCGGGCTCCAGGCCGCCCTGACCCTGGGACGCATGCACCGCGAGGTGGTGCTGCTCGACTCGGGCGAGTACCGCAACGCCACCGTCTTGCACGCGCAGAACCTGGTGACGCACGACGGCCGCGCCCCCGAAGAGCTGCGCCGGCTCGCCCGGGCCGATCTCGCCGAGTACGCCACGGCGCGGATCGTCCCAGCGACGGTGCACGCGGTCGAAGCGAGGGACGGCGGCGGTTTCGCCGCGATGACCGAGGACGGCGTGTTCGCGGCATCCGTTCTGATCCTCGCGACGGGCCTGCGCGACGCGCTGCCGCCGATCCCCGGACTCGCCGAGGCATGGGGGCGCGAGGTCGCGCACTGCCCGTTCTGCCACGGGCACGAGCTCAGCGGACGCCGGATCGGGATTCTCGCGACGGGTGCGCACGCGGCGATGCACCGGGCCATGCTCGCCCCCATCGGCTCGGAGGTCGTGGTCATCGATCCCGCAGAGGCGACCGGCGTCGAGCGGGTCGCGGGCGGACTGCGGGTTCACCAGCGCGACGGCCGCGACGTCGCGGTCGACGGCCTCTTCGTGCAGCCCGCCTCCACCCAGCGCGCGCCGTTCGCGGCGCAGCTGGGACTGTCGACGCTGCCCTCGGGGGGCGTGGAGATCGATCCGATGGGGCGGACGAGCGTACCGGGCGTGTTCGCCGCGGGCGACATGGCGCATACCGCGGCGATGCCGGGACCGATGGCCTCGCTCGCCGTGGCGATCGCCGCGGGTCAGCTCGCCGCCGCCGCGGCCGTTCACCAGCTCGTCGCCCGCGAGCTCGACGCGGAGCGGGGAACGGTTTCCTAGACTGGGGCCATGCAGCAGGGGGCGGCGGCGGGGGGCAGGCGTCGCTCGCGCTCGCGCCTGGCGACCGACCTCGCGCTCCTCGGTGTCATCGGAGCGCTGCTGATCGCCGCCTTCCTCGCGGCCGGTGCGACGCTCTACCGCGAGTTCTACAGCCCTGCCGCCTTCGTCGAGCGCTACCTAGGGCTCCTCGCCGACGGCCGCGCGGCCGAGGCGCTGGCCACCCCCGGAGTCGCCGTCGACATCGAAGCCCTCGAGGCGGCGGGGCTTCCGCCAACCGCCTCTCAGGCCCTGCTGCGGCGCGACGCGCTGGCCGCTCTCGGCGGGGTCGAGATCGTCGGTGAAGAGACCGACCGCAGCGTCACCCGCGTGACCGCCGCCTACCGGGCAGGTCAGTTCGAGGGGACGACGACCTTCGAGGTCGAGCGCGACGGGTCGGTGGGGCCGCTGCCGACCTGGCGGTTCGCGACGAGCCCGCTCGCCGTCGTGCAGGTGGCCGTGCAGGGGTCGATGACGTTCGACGTCAACGGGTTCTCCCTCGACAAGAGGCAGGTCTCCCCCGACGGCGCCGAGGCCGACCCGTCGGCACCGGTGTCGCTCCTGGTGTTCTCCCCCGGCATCTACTCGGTGTCGGTCGACACCGCGATCGCGACCACTCCCGGCGTGGCCGTGGTGTCGGACAGCCCCTTCACCTCGGTGCCGGTGTCGCTGCAGGCGCAGCCGACCGAGGAGTTCGTCGCGGTCGTCCAGGACCGGGTCGAGGAGTTCCTCACCGCGTGCGCCACCCAGGAGGTGCTCCAGCCGACCGGATGTCCCTTCGGTTTCCAGGTGCAGGATCGGATCGTCTCGCCGCCGGCCTGGTCCATCACCCAGCAGCCGGCCATCCGTCTCGAGCCGGATGGGGCGAACTGGATCATCCCGCCGACGCCGGCCGTGGCGCGCATCGCGGTCGACATCCGTTCGCTCTTCGACGGGCGCGTGGAGAGCACCGAGGAGGACGTGCCGTTCACCCTGGCGGGGAGCATCACGGTCGACGCCGAGGGCCGCGCATCGATCTCGATCACGAGCTCCGAGGTGCAGTGAGCGGGCCGTGCCGGACGGTCAGCGACTGACGCGGGCCTCGCGCTCGGCGCGAACCGCGTCGCGCTGCGCGAGCGCGGCGAGCTGGGCGTTGTAAGCGTCGAGTTCGGCATCGCCCGTGCGATCGGCGTGGCGGTCGCTGCGCTTCTGGTCGCGCGCATCACTGCGGCTCCACTGGATCGCGACGGTGATGGCGAGGACGAGAGTGGGGATCTCCCCGATCGACCAGGCGAGTCCGCCGCCGATGTACTGGTCTTCGAGCGGCGTCGGGCCCCACGTGCGCCCCATCGAGCCGAACCACTCGGCGACCATGAGGCCCGTCTGCATCATCATGGCCACGCCGAAGAACGCGTGCATCGCCATGACGCCGATGAGGAGCAGCAGTCGGCCTGCGTACGGAAGGCGCCACGGCACCGGGTCGATGCCGATGAGCGTGAGCGCGAAGAGGTAGCCGGTGATGAGGAAGTGGGCGATCATCCACTCGTGACCGAGGTGGTCGTACAGCGACCAGCGGAAGAGGTCGGTGTAGTAGAACGCCCAGAGCGATCCGATGAAGAGGCCGGCGGCGACGAACGGATTCGTCAGGATGCGGGACACCGGCGTGTGCACCGCCCAGAGGATCCACTCGCGACCGCCTCGGGTGCCGTCGTCGCGCTTGCGGATGGCTCGGGACGCCAGGGTCACCGGCGCGCCCGCGACAAGAAGTGCGGGGATGGCCATCGACAGCAGCATGTGGCCGAGCATGTGCACGCTGAAGAGATAGTCCTGGTAGGCATTGATCGGGCCGCTCGTCACCCAGAACAGCAGCACGATGCCGGCGGTCCACAGCACCGTGCGGTACACCGGCCACCGATCGCCGCGCCGGGTGAGGCGCCAGACGCCGGCGAGGTAGAAGAACAGTCCGAAGCCGGCGGCGGTCGCCCAGAGGAGGTCGAGGTCCCACGCAGACAGCCACCGGTCGAGGGTGAACTCGGGCGGGAGCGGAGCGCCGGTGAGGACTTCGGCCGGGGTGCGCACCGGCGGGAGGGCGGTGTCCACGGGCGGGGGCGTGCGGGCGAGCGCGGCGGCGGCGCCGCTGGCGATGCCCATGAAGGCCAGCTCGACGGCGACGATCCCCCAGAAGCGGCGGGCCGCGGCATCCGGTCTCTGATCCAGCCGCGCGATGGCGCCGCGGCGGTACCAGGCGCCGAAGACGCCAATGGCGATGAGGGCGATCACCTTCACCGACAGGATCGCGCCGTACGGGCTGAAGAGGGCCTCGGGGGTGACGACGCCGATCGCGGCGCGGACGGTGCCCGAGAGGGCGACGACGAGGAAGGCGGCCAGGGCGATGCTCGAGTACCGGCTGAGGACGACGGTGAGCCGGGTGCGCTCGAGGACGGGCCGGAGGATGACGAGGAGGAGGAGCCCGCCGAGCCACGCCGCCGCGGCGATGATGTGGAGGGCGAGGGCGACGACCGCGGAGTTGTGGTTGGCCTCCTCGCCCGAGTGCCCCTGGGTGGCCATCGGGATGAGCGCCGCGATCGCCGCGATCGCAACGAGCATGGTGGCGAGCCAGGAGCGCACCGCGAAGGTGAGGACCGTGAGGGCGGCGCCGGCGATGGTGGTGATCAGCCACGCGCGGCCGGGCTCGGTGTCGACGAGGAAACGGCCGAGCTGCGCACCGAACTCGGCGCCGGCGTTGATGGCCGGGTTGAAGGCGTCGACGAAGGTGAGGAATCCGGTGGCGGCGGCGGCGACGGTGAAGATCGCCGCGGAGACCGACGCGGTGTCGAGCGCGACGTCGAATTCGCGTTCGCCGGCGCGGAGGGCGAAGAGCGCGAGGACGAGGGCGCCGATCATGCCGGCGGCGGAGAGGTTGACGAGGAGCTTCGCGACCGGCAGACCCCAGCGGGCGACGGGACCGGGATCGCCGATCAGCAGTGGGGCGGCTCCCCCGCCGAGGGCGAGTCCCGCGATCAGGGTGACGAGCGCCGCGGCGACCAGGATCACGGGCCCGGTGGCCCGCAGCGCGCGGGAGTTCACCCCTCCAGCCTACGGCGGGGCGGTGGGCGCGGGCTGGGTGCGGGAATGCGGAAGGGGGATGCCGCGGTGCGACATCCCCCTTCCGATCAACGTGCGACCGTGATTATTTCACCGCAGCCTTGAGCTTGGAGCCGGCGGTCACCTTGACGCGCTTGCCGGCGGGGATCTTGATCTCTTCACCCGTCTGGGGGTTGCGGCCGGTGCGAGCCGAGGTCTCGACCTGCTCGAAGGAGATCCATCCGGGGATGGAGACCTTGCTGCCCTTGGCCACCGCCTCCGACACCGTGGAGAAGAGCGAGTCGAGCACGCCGGACACGGCGGACTGGCTCTGACCCGTGGCGCTCGCGATGCTCGCGACGAGTTCGGTCTTGGTGATGGACTTGTCAGCCATGTGGATTGTCCTCCAGGGCGACCGCAGGTCGCCTTCTGCTACGTGGACCGGGGCGGGTTTCGCCACCGGCTGGTCGGACCGACCGGGGACGAATATACCCACGGAACCGCGGAATTTCGCGGATTTCGGCTCCTGGCGGACGGAATGGGCGGCGTGTCGCCCGATCTGTGGTGCTGTTGTGACGCCTGAGACGGTCTTGCGGGGGGTTTCCGCGGGCGCGCGGGGCGCCCCGGCCGCGGTCAGTCGTCGGGCAGCCTGCCCCCGTGCAGTCGGCCCCCGTGTAGTCCGCAGAGCGCCGCCACCACATCGGCGTGCCACCGGCGGGCGGCGGGAAGGACGCCGGTGAAGATCGGGGTGTCGTGGGTGACGCCGAGATACTGCACCGCGCTGGCGTCGACCCCGGCGGCGCGGAGGGCCGCCGCATAGGCGGCACCGTCGCCGCGAAGCGGATCGAATTCGGCGGTGAGGATCACCGCCGAAGGGAGGCCTTCGAGCGAGGCGGCGCGGAGCGGCGACGCGAGGGGCTCCCGGGCGGCCCGACGGTGGGGCAGGTAGGTGCGCGCGACGGACCGCAGCTCGCGGAGCGCGATGACGGTCGGCACGCCCAGCGCACGGGTCGCCCGCAGGTCGAGGTGGCGCCCCGTGAGGTCGAGCACCGGGACCTCGAGCACCTGGAGGCGGAGGGGGAGCGGATCCGGGTCGTCGCGGTTGATCAGCGCGACGGCGGCGGCGAGGTTCGCCCCCGCGGAGGTGCCGAGGATGCCGATGCGGTCGGCGTCGACGTTCAGCTCGGCGGCGTGCGCGAACAGCCAGCGCAGCGCTGCCGCTCCCTGCTCCACGGCGACAGGGAAGCGGTGCTCGGGAGCGAGGGCGTAGTCGACGGCGGCGATGACGACGCCGGCGTCGGCGGCGCGGCGGCGGAAGCCGGCGTCGGTGGTCGGGTAATCGATGCCGCCGATGCGGAACGCACCGCCGAAGAAGGCCAGGACGGCGGGGAGCGGCAGCCGGTCGGCGGGATCTGCGGCCGGACGGGGATCGTAGACGCGGATGCGCGCCGAGGGACGGCCCGGCACGTCGACCGTGTGTTCAGTGGTGCGGATGTCGGGTCCCGGGGTTCCGACGGTCTCGAGCTCGGTGCGGTCCCAGGCGAGGGCGGCACGGCGGTGCTTCGCCCGCGCGCGGGCGCGGGGACCCGCCGGGGCGCGGTCGGGGGTCGCCGGTCTGCGGGACGGCCGCGCGGCGGCATTCTGCTTCGGGGTCTGCGAGCCGGCGCTCAGCGCGTGGGCGAACGGCCAGAGCGAGGTGAGGCGCTTCTTGGCGGCGGTGAACGCCCGACCGATGAGGTAGCGCCGGTGGACGCGCAGGCGTTCGGCGAAGATCGGGTCGAGTGGCATGGGGATCCTCGGGGATGCGTGAAGGGCGGGAGCTCCGGAGAACTCCCGCCCTTCAGCGGCTGACGCCTGTTACCAGGACGACGGTGCGTGACGCGGGCTGGCTTACCAGCTCGACTTCGTCACGCCGGGCAGTTCGCCGCGGTGGGCCATGTCGCGGAAGCGCACGCGCGAGATGCCGAACTTGCGGAGGTTTCCGCGAGGACGGCCGTCGATCGCGTCGCGCTGACGCAGGCGGACCGGCGATGCGTTGCGGGGGAGCTTCTGCAGGCCCACGCGGGCGGCTTCGCGCTCTTCGTCGGTGCTGGTGGGGCTCACGAGGGCCTTCTTCAGCTCGGCCCGCTTGGCCGCGTAGCGCTCGACGATCTCCTTGCGCTGGTTGTTGCGCGCGATCTTGCTCTTCTTGGCCATGAGATCAGCGCTCCTCTCGGAATTCGACGTGCTTGCGGATGACCGGGTCGTACTTCTTCAGCACGATGCGGTCGGGGTTGTTGCGGCGGTTCTTGCGCGTCACGTAGGTGTAACCCGTGCCGGCGGTCGAGCGCAGCTTGATGATCGGACGAACGTCCTGAGCCTTCTTCGCCATCAGAGCTTCACACCCTTCGCGATGAGGTCCTTGACGACCGACTCGATGCCGCGGACGTCGATGACCTTGATGCCCTTGGCCGACACGTTCAGCGTGATCTTGCGACCGAGCGAGGGAACGTAGTAGGTCTTCTTCTGCACGTTCGGGTCGAAGCGGCGCTTCGTCCGGCGGTGCGAGTGCGAGATGTTGTGACCGAAGCCGGGAACCGCTCCAGTCACCTGGCACACTGCTGCCATGGTGATGTCTCCTTCTGTACCGTGACACCGGACGGTGCCACCCAAGTTCCCTTGTCTGCACCCCGTTTCGGGCGCGACCATGGGCCGGCATCGAAGGAGGGGTACGAACTACGCGCTGGAGTGCGCGCAGACAAACCTCGATGGTACCGGATGCCGCGGGCCCGACCTAATCGTCACGTCCACCTCGCCGTCCCGACATCATCGTCATCCCGGCTTCATCGCCGTCCGACTTCGGGCGCCGCGCCGGCCACGCGATCACGCGTGACGGCGATCCGGCGTTACGAGGTTCCGGAGTCACCGAGTCCCCGAGTCACCGAGTCCCCGAGTCCCCGAGTCCCCGAGTCACCGAGTCACCGAGTCACCGAATTACCGAGTCACCGAGTCCGCCAGTTCCGGAGTCCCAGAGTCCCGAAGTCCCGGAGTCACGCGGTCAGCCGGTAGCGGGCCATCCCTGCCCGTCGAGGTCTTCGCTGTGGATCGATCCAGACCGGCGGCACCAGGTACACGCGGCCTTCGATTCCCGGGCCGTCGATGGTGATGTCCCACCCGTCGGCGTGAAGTCGATGGTGGCACCCGGTGCACAGGAGCACACCGTTCGCCAGGTCCGTCTTCCCGCCGTCTCTGTTCCACCAGGCGAGGTGGTGCACATGACACCACGCCGGCGGCGCACCGCAGCCGACGCACCCGCCGTCGCGCTCGACGAGGGCGAGCTTCTGCGCGGTGGTGAAGAGCCGACGGCTCCGGCCCCAGTCCAGGACCTCGCTCTTTCCGCCGAGCACGGCCGGGATGATCTGCTGGTCGGCAGCGAGGCGCCGGATCATCCCCGCCGGCACTGGCTGGGCAATCCCGTCGATCGTCGCCGTGCCCAGGCCGCTTTCGAGGGCCTCGAGGTCCATGCGGATGACGACGGTGGCGGAGGGCGCTGTCGGAACCTCGTCGCATCCGATCGCGTGCCGACAGATGTCCGCCAGAGCATCGGCGTTCATCTGCTTCACCGATCGATGGTCGCGCTCGGCCTCCGCAGAGTGCTCGTTCCTTCGTAGATTCGCCCCTACGAGCGACTCGATCGCCGCCTTCACCGGCGCGCCGGTCTCGACATCGAGCTTGGCCGAGATCACCAGCATCCCGTCACGCTCCTGGATCACGAGCGTGCGTGCACCCCGCAGTTCCTCGTGCCGGGGCGCGACCCCATCGGGATCGAGATGAGCCTCCACGCGGGCGAGGAGTTTGCTGAGCTCATCCGGTCGGAGTCCGGGCGCCAGTTCGCACAGCTGCCTCTCGGCGTCGGAGAGTCGCACCGCATCCACACGCAGCGACAGCTTGATCAACAGGGTCACGATCGATGAGGCAGCCGTCATCCCCAACCGCCCACCGGCGACCGCGTCCGCGACGTGCGGATGCTTGGCCGGAAGCCGCTCCCCACTCAGCGCCGTGCGCGGCGCCGTCGCCTCGCCGACCTGGATCATGCGCGCGGACTCACCGACGCTCGTGCCCGTCGTCGTCGAGATGAGGACCGCGGGAGACGCGAAACCCTGCTTCTTCGCCAGGGAGTCCTTTCCGAACTCAGCACGCGATTGACGGGCGACTTCGGCCGCGACGCCGGCGTAGGCCGCGTCGACATGTCTCTTCAGGGCGCCGAAGGCATCGGTCACCGAGATCAGCTCCCCGGCAGTGAGAGCCGAGGGCACACGATCACCGCCCGCCCGCACCAGCGCGTCGAGCGCTTCGGCGATACCCGCGAGCTGTGATGCCATACGTCGACTTTAGTACAGATCTTCGCATCGATCAAGACTTGCATGCGAATCTTTCTTCGATAAGAATGATGACTGTCGCGGAGCGCGGCGAACCATCGACCAGCCCCGAAGGAGGAACGGGATGTCGTTCCAGGCCTATCTCGACACCGTCGAGCGCAAGACGGGGCTCACTCCCCGGCAACTCATCGAAATCGCGCACGAACGGGGCCTCGATGCGCCAGACGTGAAGGCGACGGCGATCATCGAATGGCTGAAGGCCGATTACGACCTGGGGCGTGGTCATGCGATGGCCATGGTCCACGTCATCACCAAGGGCGACCGGATCGATCCGAAGCACGTCGATTCCGGCGGCACGCATGCCGACCCGGGCGATCGACTCTGGCTGGACGGCATCGCGACCAAACCGGAGGGGTACTGACCTCCGCCCCGTCGATCGCGCGCGCCCGACTGTGGATTCCGGCCGGGAAAGCGGGACGGGTCGGAGCCCGATTGGATCACACCGAGGAGGCGTGAACGTCGCGAGCGCCACGGCCCCACCGGAACGCCGACACGGTCGGGTCGCCATCGATCCAGAACCGCCACGGAAAGGACGCTGTGCCCGCGAGACCGGCGACTCCCACACGCGGCCCGGAGACCGTCGCCGGGAGGACGCGATCGAGAAGGAAGAGCCGCGCGCACGCGCCCGCGCGCGGCTCGGCGGTGATCGCGTCGATGCCATCGTGTTGGAGGTGCCGCAGGCCGACCGCCTGCCCCAGCCGCCCGGGGCCTCGCGCGAGATCGCGGTGTGCGAGCGTGCGGGCGCGCACCGTCGCCTCGCCCGAGGAACTGACCGCCGCGCTCGGGGCGGCCCGCTCCGGGGTGCGCGGTGGTGCCGCGGCGCCCCGTGCCGCGGCGCCCCGTGCCGCGGCGCCCTGTGTCGCGGCGTCCTGTGCCGCGGCGCCCTGTGCCGGGGCGGCCCGAACCGCGGTGCGCCGTCGCGTCGCGGCATCCGCCCCGCTCACCACCTCTCCCGCGCGAAGGAGGATCCCGCCCGGGGTGCCTGCGGGTCCGCAGACCACGTTGACGCACGAGTGGATCCCGTGACTGAGGTACACGTAGAGGTGGCCGGGCTCGCCCCACATGGTGGAGTTGCGCGCGGTCCGCCCCATACGCGCGTGCGAGCCGGGGTCGGGCACCGGCCCCGTCCCCTGACCGTGGTATGCCTCGACCTCGGTGAGCCTCACCGCGACGGTGTCACCGTCGGCAGTCACCTCGAGGATGCCGCCGAGCAACCGAGGCGCGACATCGACGGGGAGCCCGGCGAGATCGGCGCGGGTCGCGGGGCGAAGTTCCGAGCCCGGGGCTCCGCGCGCCACTGACACCGCGTCCGACACGGCAGATTCATCCGATTCCACGCCCACGCCCACGCCCACCATCATCGCGGCGGGATCTGACACCAGGAGATGTCGAAGCCCTGCAGCGAGACGACCTCACTGCCGTCGTCGATCTCGACGATGCGGGTCTGCAGTCGCTCGGGAAGCGGCAAGCGATAGTCGTCGTACGCGTTCTGCGCCGCACCGGGTGCGACGAGCACCGCGAGGTAGCGGGCGCTCGGCGACACGCAGGTCTGCACGACGGCATCCTCGGCCCCGATCTCGGTGAGGGCGCTCGTCGTTCCGTCGGCTGCGACGCGGACGACAGCGGTCGACCCGGTCGGGCTCCCGTCTTCGGCGAATACCGCCGCGGAACGGATCGTCCCGCCATCGGGCATCGGCGTGATCGTCGTCACCGTCCCGAGATCGGCGTCGGGCTGAGCGAGCGGCTCCTCCGAAGCATCCGTCAGATCGATCACCGCAGGGCCGTCCGCCCGCTCCACGACCGCCTCCGAGGATCCGCGCGCGATGCCGCTGATCGACAGGGCCGTGCCCAAAGCCGTCGAGTCCGCACCATCGGCGCCCGTGAGCAGCAGCTGTCCGTCGAAGGAGAGGAGCAGGATGCTGTCGGTGTCGGGCACGAACCGCCATTCGGCGATGCGGGGGTCGGCGCCGCCGATCGCGATCTCGGTCGGCGGCGTCTCCGATGCGCCCTGCGCCAGCGACGCCGTGTACAGCCGGCTCTCGCGCGCGCCCTCGGCGCTGACGTCGTCGTCGGTGTAGAGGTAGCCGACGACCTCGCCCCTGTCGGCGCTCTGCAGATTCGTGACGAACCCGTCACCGGGGAGCGGCAGACTCCGCTCTTCTTGACCGACGAGATCCGTCACGATCAGCTCAGCCGAGCCGTCATCGTCGAGCACCGACATGACGAGGTGCCGCGAGGTCGCGCGGAAGTCCTCGATGTGCGGGTGGGTGAACACCGCCTCGGCATCGTCACCGGTGAGATCGGTGCGGAAGACGGTGTCGCCGCCGTCTCCCCGCTGCAGCAGGAACACCTCCGCGCGCGGCGTGCGGAACGTTTCGGTGACCTCGGTCGCCGGCCCGCCCCCCGCCGCGGTCATCCCTTCGATGGTGATCGTGTACTCGGTGTCATCGCGCAGCGGCAGGCCGAATCGCACCCCGAGACTGCGGCCGGAGGTGTCGACCGCGAACGGCACCTCGGGGGTGATGCTCACCTGGTCGGCGGTCACCTCCGCCAACGGCAGAGAGGTCGAGACGATCAGCCGACCCCCGGATGCCGCGGCGGCAGCCTCGGGGTCGACGTCGACGGCCGTGACGCGCGGGCCCTGGAGAGTGCTCACCGCGGCGCCCACCAGACCCAGCGTGGTCAGGAGCGCGGCGACGACGAGGAACGGCAGCACGAACGCCCGCCGCCCTGTCGGACGTGAGCGCGCCGCGGAGCGTGCGCGGTCAGTACTCATACGGGTCCTCGGGCTCGTCGATCAGCTCGACGGAGGCCGCATCGATGAACAGGCGTCCGTCGGAGTTGGCGCGCACCATGCCGTCGACGGTGACCCACTGCCCGGTCTCGGCATCGGCGGACGCCTCACTCCCGCCCGCGGCGACGGGGATGCTGGCCGACTGCGCGTCGATCACGCAGTGCGTGATGACCAGGCGCGACAGCGCGAACCCGCCGTCCTCACCGGGCGTGACGAACCCCGTCAGCGTGACCGGATCGCCGTCGAACGCTTCGGGATTGGTCGCGGTCGCGAAGACCGCCGACCACTCCCCGACGCCGAACGAGGCGGTGTCGCCGGTGCGTGCGAGGGTGACGACATCGGTCCCGCCGAACAGAGGCGGGGCGCCGACATCGCGCGAGATCGCGAGCTCGGCCGACAGGGAGCGCGGGGGGAGGACCAGTGTCAGCAGGACGACCGCCGAAGCGAGGACCGCCCCCGTGCCCGTCACGAGCAACCCGAGCGAGCGCTTCCGCGAGGCGCGCGACGCACGGGATGGGCGAGATCGTCCGGCGGATGCCGCGGAGGGGCGGGACGTCGCGAAAGGACGCGTTACTGCGACTGATCGCGACGCCGCGATTGATCGGGATGCCGCGACTGATCGGGATGCTGCAGCGCGAGCCTGCGCCCGGGTGACGGGGGGCGTCGGGTGAGGGGCGCCGTCCGCGTCACCGTGGACGTGGTCGTGATCGACACCGTCGCGGTGACCGTGGGCGCGGTTGGCACCGTCACCGCGGCCGTGGTCGACACCCCCACCGACACCGACACCGCCACCGCCACCGCCACCGACACCGTGAGCGCGGTCGGCGCCGTCACCCTCACGGTCAGCGTGATCGTGATTCTGATCGTGACCGTGATCGTGGTGGTCACTGCCACCCTCACCGAGGCCGTGGTCTTCACCGTGATCGTGCCCGTGGTCCTCTTCGGCTCCCACCGGGAGCAGGAAGCTCGCCACCGCGCCGATCAGCACGAGCACCGACATCGACACCGCGAACCACGACGACTCGGGGTTGATGTAGAGCCCCAGCCGCCCGGTCAGGGCGAGCGAGACGGTGATGACGGCGAGGATCGCGGCGAGGCCGACCCCGAGCCAGCGGGTGAGCAACGCTGAGCGCTCAGGCAAAGAGATTCACCCCCGTCCCAATCGCGAACGCGGCGAGGATCACGACGACGACCACCCCGACGAGCGCGCGGGTGGTGAAGGTGGTGCGCATCAGGGCGAGCATCTTCACGTCGACGAGGGGCCCGACGAGCAGAAAGGCGACGAGCGAACCCGGCGTGAAGGTCGAGGCGAACGACAGCGCGAAAAACGAGTCGACGTTCGAGCAGATCGACACCACCATCGCCAGGGCGATCATCGCCACGATCGACAGCGCCGGATTCGACCCGATCGCCAGCAGGACGTCGCGCGGAATCAGCACCTGCACGGCTCCGGCGATCGCCGAACCGATGATGAGCGCCGGCATGACGGCGCGCAGCTCGATGACGAACTGCGCGAGGCTGCGTCGTCCGCGCTCACCGAGCGCTCCAGCCGAACCCGCCTCGACCGGACCCCGCGCGAGCGCCAGCTCGCACGTGTCGCGGAACCGATCGGTGAGCAGCGCGTCGGGATGCGGGTGACGGCTGTACAGCCAGCCGATGAGGTTCGCGATGAGATACCCGCCGATGAGGCGGACGACAAGGATCCCGTCGTCGAACCCGAACGCGGCGTGCGTGGTGATGATGACGATCGGGTTCACGATCGGCGCGGCGATGAGGAAGGTCAGGGTCTCGGACACGCTGAATCCCCGCATGAGCAGACCCCGTGCGAAGGGCACGTTGCCGCACTCGCACACCGGGATGAGCATGCCGAGGAGCGAGAGCACCGCTCGGCGCGCCCAGGCTCGCCGTGGCATCCATCTCTCGATCAGACCGGGCGGCACCCACACCTGCACCGCGATCGAGAGCACCACCCCGAGGACGACGAACGGCAGCGACTCGATGAGAACGCTGACGGCGAGGGTGAGCCCGTCCTGCGCCCGTGTAGGCAGCGGGTCGGGAAAGATCGCAGGCGCGAGTGCGTCGACGAGGAACAGCGCGACGATGACGGCGGCGCCGATGCCGAGGGCCATCAGGGCGCGCGCCGCCGACGACGGCCGCGACCCCGGGGGGGTCACGGTGCGATCGCGTTGCTCGAGCGGAGCGACGCGTGGGGCCGGATCAGTCCGGGTCACGCTCACCGGCTCCGGCCGTGCAGGCGGAGCAGTATCCGAAGATGTCGACGATGTGCTCGGCCTGACTGAATCCGTGGGCGCTGGCGGTGCGCCGGGCCCAGTCCTCGACATCCGTCGCTTCGATCTCGACGGTCTTGCCGCAGGTGCGGCAGATCAGGTGATGGTGGTGACCGGCCGAGATGCAGGCGCGGTAGAGGCTCTCGCCCTCGGGGCTCTGCAGAGAATCGGCCTCGCCGTTGGCGGCGAGGCCGGCGAGGGCCCGGTAGACGGTGGCCAGACCGATCCCGGTGTTCTCGTCGCGGAGGGTGGCGTGCAGCGACTGGGCGCTGACGAAGCCGCGCGCGCCGGCGAGCGCTTCGCGCACGCGTTCGCGCTGCCACGTGTTCCGCTGGGCCATGATCAGGAGTTTACCGAGGCGCCCTGAACCGCCGCTGGACGCCCCTCACCGCCGCGCACCCGGGTCACCCGGCCCTGTCGGGCGCCGACGACGCGGCAGACGAGGTAGATCACGAACGAGATCGTGGTGATGTAGGGGCTGACCGGAAGGGTGCCGGCGATGGCGAGGAGGATGCCGCCGACGGCGGACACGAAGCCGAACGCGGCGGCCAGGAGCGGCACCGACAGCGGCCCGTGGGCCACGCGCATCGCTGCGGCGGCCGGCGTCACGAGGAGCGCCATCACGAGGAGCGCGCCGATGATGTGCACGGCGACGGCGACGATGAGGCCGAGCAGGATCATGAACAGCAGCGACACCGTCGTGGTCGGCACGCCCCGCGCCGCGGCCGACTGCGGGTCGAGCGAGTCGAAGCGCAGCGGACGCCAGATCACCAGCATCCCGAGCAGTACGACGGCGCTGATGCCGATGAGCCACCCGAGCTGTCCGGTCTGCACCGACACGATCTGCCCGGTCAGCAGGCTGAAGCGGTTGGCGCTGCGCCCGTCGTAGAGCGACAGGAAGAGGATGCCGAGGCCGAGCCCGAACGGCATCAGCACGCCGATGATCGAGTTGCGGTCTCGGGCGCGTGCGCCCAGCCACCCGATGAGGGCGGCGGCGATGAGAGATCCGAAGATCGATCCGGTCACGACGTCGACGCCGATGAGGAGGGCGGCCGCGGCCCCCGCGAAGGACAGCTCGCTGATGCCGTGCACCGCGAAGGCCATGTCGCGCTGCATGACGAAGACACCCACGAGGCCGCCGACGAGGCCGAGCGCGGCGCCGGCCCACACCGCGTTCGAAACGAGCCCGAGCAGCTGGCCGTAGACCGGGAGGCCGCCGAACATGGCCTCCCAGATCGCGTCCCAGCTCACGAGTGATCCTCGTCGTGGTGATGATGGTGCGCGTCTTCCGCGTCGGGCGCGCCGACCACGACGAGACGGTCGCCGGCGCGGAGGACGAAGACGGGGGTGCCGTACAGCTCGGTCAGGACCTCGGAGCGCAGCACCTCGTCAGGGCGTCCCAGGGTGAACCGGCCCCCCGCGATGTAGAGGATCCGGTCGACCTTGCCCAGCAAGGGGTTGATGTCATGCGTCACGAGCAGCACCGCGGCCTCGCGCTGACGGCGGTGGCGGTCGATCAGGTCGACCACGGCGCGCTGGTTCGCCAGGTCGAGGCTCGTCAGCGGCTCATCGCAGAGAAGCAGCCGCGGGTCGTCGGCGAGGGCCTGCCCGATGCGCAGGCGCTGCTGCTCACCGCCGGAGAGCACCCCCACCGGCCGATCGGCGAACGCGCGCGCGCCGACCTCGTCGATGAGCTTCTCCACCCGCGCGGCGTCGCGGCGGCGCGGGATGGGCAGTCCGAAGCGGTGGCCGTTGACTCCGAGCGCGACGACGTCGCGGCCCCGCAGGGCGACGTCGCGCGGCAGCGGCCGCGACTGCGGGATGTATCCGACGCGGCGGTTGCCGCCGGCGCGCACCGGCTGACCCAGCACCGACAGCGACCCCGAGCTCAGCGACTGCAGGCCCAGGATCGCCTGGAGGAGGGTCGTCTTCCCCGACCCGCTCGGGCCGAGCACAGCGATGAGCTCGCCCGGCGCGACCGTGAGATCGAGCCCCGACCACAGCTCGCGGCCCGAGCGCCGCAGCGCGGCATCCCGGATCTCGAGTGCGGGCCCCGTGGCGGTCACTCCGCCAGCGCGTCGCTCAGCGCGGTGATGTTCGCCTGCATCCACGAGATGTAAGTCTGGCCCTCCGGCAGCGTTTCCGAAAACGCGATCACCGGGATGCCGAGGGTCTCGGCCTCGCTGACGACCTGCTCGGTCTCGGCGCCGCCGGTCTGGGTGTTCGTGATCACGACCCGCACGTCGTCGGCCCGCAGTAGCTCGAGCGACTCCAGCAGCGTCGCGGGCGGAACATCCTGCCCCTCCTCGACCGCCTCGCTGAAGGCATCGGGGGTGACGTTCTCGAGGCCCGCCGCCGCGGCCAGGTAGACTGGCACCGGCTCGGTGACGAAGACGTGCGCACCCTGCTGGTCGGCGGCGATCTCGGCGAGCGAGGACTCCACATCCTCGATGTCGGCGGCGAAGGACTCGAGGTTCGCCGCGAACGCGTCGGCGTCATCCGGACGGAGCTCCGTCAGCTCCTCCGCGATCGACTCGGCGACGTGCACGATGGTGTGCGGGTCGTACCAGACGTGCTCGTTGAAGCCCTCGATGTGAGCGTGGTCGTGCTCCTCGCCCTCCTCGTGCGCGTGCTCCTCGCCCTCCTCGTGCGCGTGCTCCTCGCCCTCCTCGTGCGCGTGCTCTTCCTCGGCGGCGCCCTCCGCCGCAGCCGTCTCGCCTGCGGCCTCGTCGGAGTGCTCCTCGGCACCGGGGAAGTCGTGCGAGTACTCCACGGCGGTGATCACGTGCGCCTCGCTGCCGCTGGACTCGATGAGAGCGTCGATGAACCCGTCGTATCCGCCGCCGTTCTCGACGATCAGCTCGGCGTTCGAGATCGCGAGGGTGTCCTGCGCGCTCGGCTCGTAGGAGTGGGGGTCCTGCGCCGCGGAGGTCACGATCGACGTCACCGCGACGGCGTCGCCGCCGATCTCCTCGACGATCTGCCCGTAGACGTTGGTGGAGGCCACGACCGGGACGGCGTCACCCGAGGCGGCGCCATCCGACGTGGACGACGCGGATCCGGCGGCGGTGGCACAGCCGGCGAGGGTGAGGACGGATGCCGCGGTGACGGCGAAGAGGGGAACGATTCGGGTCGCACGCATACCGGCAGTCTAACGGATTGATAATCGTTATCAGTAATCGACGGAGACCTGCCCGTCGCGGAGCCCGACGATCCGATCGGCGAGCCCACGCACCGCCGGGTCGTGCGAGACGCAGACCACCGCGGCTCCCCGGAGGGACTCCTCGCGGAGGATCTGTCGGATGCGCGTCGCGCTGGCGGTATCGAGCCCGGTCGTCGGCTCGTCGAGGAGCATCATCCCCGGTCGCCGCACCAGCGCCTGCGCGAGAAGGGCGCGCTGCCGCTGTCCACCCGACACCTCGGCGAGCGGAGCACGGGCGAGTGCCTCGATGTCGAGACGCCTCAGAGCGTCGGTCACCGCCCGACGCCGCTGCACCCGAGACGTTCCCCGGCGGAGGCCGAGTGCGACCGTCTCGGCGACGGTGATCGGAAGCAAGGGTGTCACCGCGACGGATTGCGGCATATAGGCCAGTACCGCGCATCCGGGCACCTGTCGGACACCGACGGACGGCGACCGCGCCCCACTCAGCACCTCGAGGAGTGTCGACTTCCCGGCCCCGTTCGGTCCCGTGATGACCGTCAGCTCGCCACCGGAGATCTGGACCGAGACATCCGCGAGCACCGCACGCCGCCCGAAGACGACGCCCACCCGATCCAGTCGGGCGGCCGCATACGGTCGCCCCGCGGCATCCCCCGGCGCACCGGTCTCGGTCGTTCTCATCCGTTCACCACCGTGTCCTCCAATTTTGAGAATGATTCTCATTAAGCCTACGGTGGCGACATGACCCTCCTCGTCGACGCCCTGTTTGCACCCTTCGCGTTGGAGTTCGTGCAGCGGGCTCTGCTCGGCGGAGTGCTCGTGGCGGTGCTCTGCGGGGTCGTGGGCACCTGGGTCGTCATCCGCGGCATGGCCTTCCTCGGCGAAGCGCTGGGGCACGGGATGCTTCCCGGGGTCGCCCTCGCCACCGTGCTCGGCGTCCCCGTGCTCGTGGGCGGGGCCATCGGCGCGACGGCCATGAGCGTCGGCGTGTCGGCCCTGCAGCGTCGGGGACGTCTGTCGTACGACACCAGCATCGGTCTGCTGTTCGTCGCGATGCTGTCACTCGGTGTCATCGTCATCTCGTTCTCGGGGAACTTCGCCACCGACGCCACCGCCATCCTCTTCGGAGACATCCTGGCCATCTCCGCGGCGGACCTCGTCGTGCTCGCCGCCGCGTGCGGGACGGGTGTCCTGGTGGCCGCCCTCGCCCATCGCCGGCTCGTGGCCCTCGCGCTCGACACACGGATCGCGGCCGTGCTGGGTTTTCGGCCCCGTCTCGCCCAGGCCGTCCTCGTGGGGCTCGTCACGCTCGCCGTCGTCGCCTCGTACCAGGCTGTCGGATCGCTGCTGGTCGTCGGTCTCCTGCTCGCGCCTGCGGTGGCCGCCGGCGGGTGGACCGCCCGGATCTCGAGCCGGATGCTGCTGGCCGCCGCCTTCGGAATCGCGGCCGTGTTCACGGGCCTTCTCGCCTCGTGGCACTTCGCCTCCGCTGCCGGGGCGTCGGTCGCCGCGGCAGCCATCGCCCTGGCCGGGGGGTCGACTCTCCTCCGCGCCGCTGTCGTCGCTCGCGGACGTCGGCGGCGCGGAGCACCCGAGGGGCTCTCCGCGCCCGCCGTCGCCTGACCCGTCCATCCCCCTCTCGGGAGAGAACCCATGCGTTCCCGCGTCTTCGCCCTCATCGTCTCCGCCCTCGCCGTCGGACTCACCGCGTGCGCCGGTACCCCGGCGACCGCCCCGTCATCCGAAGCCTCCGCCGCCGACGACGATCACGGCGAGCGCGCCGGCGCCACCGAGCTCACCGAACCCCCACTGGGGCTGACGATGATCGACGCGGCCGGCACCGTGACCCACCTCGACCTGTGGGACGAGAACATCTCGGACCTCGGTGCGATCGCCCCGCCCCGCAGCGTCGCGAGCGACGGCCGCTACCTCTTCGCCGAGACCGACACCGGAGTTCAGATCGTCGACTCGGGCGTCTGGACCTGGGACCACGTCGACCACTTCCACTACTACCGCGCGTCCCCCGACATCCTCGGAACCGTCACGGGGCAGGGCCCGGCGCGCGTGGCGACGACGAACCAGTCGATGTCGGGGAGCACCGGGATCTTCTTCGAGGGCTCGGGGGAAGCGGTGCTCCTGGACACCGAGGCTCTCTCGCGCGGTGAACTGACGGAGCGTTTCCGGCTCGAGGTCATGCCGCACGAGGGCCTGGTGGTCCCCGTCGGATCGTTCGCCGTGGTCACCGAGGCGGGGCCGGACGGTCGTGCCGACCGTGTCGCCGCGTACTCGGGCGACGGCGAGCCGGTGGGAACGCAGGCGGCGTGCCCCGACGCCCGCGGCACGATCACGACCCGCGTCGGCGCCGTCATCGGATGCCGCGACGCGGCCCTCCTGGCCGAGGTCACCGACGGCGAGCTCACGCTTTCGCGGATCCCGTACCCGCCCGGCACGACAGCAGCCCCCGCGGAGTCGTTCCACAATCGCGAGGGGCGTCCGACCGTGGCGGGTCTCGCTGGCGAGTCCGGCACCGACGGGATCTGGCTTCTGAACACCCGCGCGCAGACCTGGACGCTCCTGCCCTCGCCCGAGCCGTTGGTCACCGTCACCGCGGTCGACGACGACGCCGACACCGTGCTCGCCCTGACCAGGGAAGGGCGTCTGATCGTGCTCGACGGTACCGACGGCGCCGTGCGGGCCCGGACCGAGCCGCTCGTCGCCGCCTCGATCGACGACGAGGGCGCCCGGATCCCGGCGATCGTCGCCGACGCGCAACGGGCCTATGTGTCCGGCCCCCGGGAGCAGAAGCTCTTCGAGATCGACTTCGCCGACGATGCCCGCATCGCGCGCACCTTCGACACGGCTGCGCCGTTCGGGTTCACCGCGGGGACCGGGCGATGAACGCGCGTCGGACGCCGCGAGGGCGGCTCGTGGCGGCACTCCTCGCGGCAGGGTTGACGGCCTCGGCGCTCGCCGGGTGCGCAGCGGTCGGTGACGGGCGTCCGCTCGTCGTGGTGACCACGAACATCCTCGGCGACGTCGTCGAAGAGCTCGTCGGCGACGAGGCGGAGGTCCTCACGTTGATGAAGCCCAACGCCGATCCGCACTCGTTCGAGATCTCGGCGCAGGAGGCGGCGCGCCTGCGCAGCGCCGACCTGATCGTCTCGAACGGGCTCGGCCTCGAGGAGGGTCTGCAGCAGCACCTCGATGCGGCAGCGGCCGACGGCGTCGCCGCTTTCGTCGCCGGCGACGTGATCGACGTCCTCGCCTACCGCGACGGCGACGCGGCCGGCAACCCGGACTCGCACTTCTGGACCGATCCCGCGCGGATGCGTGGCGTGGTGGATGCACTGGAGCCGGTGCTGTCCGACCTCGACGGTGTCGCTTCGTCCGAGGTGACCGCACGCACCACGGAATACCGGTCCGCGATCGACGAGCTCGACGCCGAGATGATGCGGGCCTTCGCAGCGATCCCCGCCGACCGGAGGGCTCTGGTGACCAACCACCATGTGTTCGGCTACCTCGCCGACCGCTTCGACTTCGAGGTCGTGGGTGCGGTCATCCCCGGGGGCACGACCCTCGCCGCCCCCTCCGCGTCCGATCTGGCCGACCTCGTCACGGCGATCGAGCGAACGGGTGTGCCGGCGATCTTCGCCGAGTCGTCCTCGCCCGATCGACTCGTCCGCGCGCTCGCCGAGGAAGCCGACGTCCATGTCGATGTCGTGGAGCTGTTCACCGAGTCGCTCACCGACGCCGAGGGCGGCGCTCCGGACTACCTGACCATGATGCGCGTCAACACCGAGCGCATCTCCACCGGACTCTCCCGCTGAGGGTCCACCCCATCAAGAAGAGAGGCATCATGCGCACTCCCCCTTTGCGCCGCGCGGGTATCACCGCGCTCACCATCGGAGCGGTCGTGACACTGGCCGCGTGCTCGTCGGACGCCGGAACCGGTTCCGCCGCACCGGCGACACCCGACTCCCCGTCCGCCTCCCCCGGTCCTCGTGTCGCGGTCGGTTATGAGGGCGGGGTCGTCGTCCTCGACGGTGACACTCTCGAGCCGGTCGCCGAATTCGACTCCGAGGAGTTCATCCGCCTGAACCCGGCCGGCGACGACCGGCACGTGATGGTGACGATGAGCGAGGGCTTCCAGGTGCTCGACGCCGCCGCGGGGACAGCGGAGGAGCCCGAGCTCACCGATCTCGTGTTCGAGGCCGACAAACCCGGCCACGTCGTCCGGCACGCCGGCAAGACGATCCTGTACGCCGACGGCACGAGCGACACCACCATCTTCGACACCGCCGACCTCGCGGCATCCGAGGGTCTTCCCGACGTGGAGACGATCGAGGGTGTGGAAGCGCATCACGGTGTGTCGATCGTCCTCGAGGACGGGACCTTCCTCACCACCGTCGGCAACGCCGACGGCCGCAGCGGCATCACCGCCCAGGACGCAGGCGGAGCGGTCATCGCCGAGACCGATCAGTGCCCGGGCGTGCACGGCGAAGGGACCGCGAAAGATGAGGTCGTCGTGTTCGGGTGCGAGAACGGCGCGCTGATCTACGACGGCGGCGAGATCGTCAAGCTCGATTCGCCGGATCAGCCCTACGGCCGTATCGGGAACGCGTTCACGACCGACACCAGCCCGATCGTGCTGACGGACTACAACAACGACCCCGACGCAGAGGGGTATCTGCTGGACGCCGTCACCCTCGTCGACACGCACGCGCGGACCCTCGAGGTCGTCGAGATGCCGGAGGGCGCGGAGTACACCTTCCGCGACCTCGCTCGCGGCCCTGGCGACCTCGGATACATCCTCGCCTCGGACGGCTCGATCCACGTCCTCGACCCGATCTCGGGTGAGTTCGTCGACGAGTTCCCGGTGATCCAGGCATGGGAGGGCCCGGCGGAGTGGCAGGACCCGCACCCCGCCATCCTCGTGTCGGGCGACATCGCCTACGTGACCGAGCCCGCCGCGAATGCGGTGCACGCGGTCAACCTCACCACGGGCGAGATCGTCGCGACCGGCAAGCTCGAGGTCACCCCGAACGAGCTGGCCGTCGCCGCCGGCTGACATCGACGAAGACGCACGCCCCCGTCGCCTCGGCGGGGGCGTGCGCGTCGTCGGGCCGCGGTCAGTGGCGGTGTCCGGCGGTCGCGTCGGGCGGAAGGGTCGTGATCTCGGTGTCGGAACCCGGCTCCACGACGAGGAACTGGGCCATCATCCCGGCATCTTCGTGCCGCAGGAGATGGCAGTGGAGCATGAGCGGATGACTCGCGTCGGCGTGCTCGAAGCGGAGCACCATCTCCACCTCGACCCCGGGTGGGAGGTACAGAGTGTCTTTGGGTCCCGCAACGGCGGCCGGCGGCGCCTCGCCGCCGTAGCGGGTGACCTCGAAGTGGACACCGTGCACGTGGAAGTTGTGGGGGTAGGGCATGTCGTTGCGCACCCGCCAGCGTTCGATCGTGCCGCGCTGCACGACCGCATCGACCCGCTCCATCGACATCGCCTGACCGTTGATCTCGGTGCCGTCGAGCACCCACTCCCGCGTCATGACCGCATCGGCGGCGTCGAGCGGCTCGCGGGGTGCGAGCACCGGCGGAATCGTCCCGCGGCTCGCCAGGTCGTCGGCGGCCCGGAGCTCGAGGACGTCGAAGCGGTCGGAGCCGCCGTTGCCTCCTCCGAAGACCGGCAGGACTCCGCCGAGGTCGGGATCCTCGCTGCGTAGCACGGTGGTCTCCCCCGCCCTCATCCTCACGAGGATCTCCGCCCGCTCCCCGGGCGAGAGCCGCAGGCTCTCGGTCTCCCGGGGCGCGGGCAGCAGTCCACCGTCGGTGGCGATGTGCGAGAAGGCCCGTCCGTCATCGAATCCGAAGGCGTAGACGCGCGCGGTCGACGCGTTGACGAGCCGCAGCCGCACCACGTCCGTCGCCACCGCCAGGTACGGCGCGAGCGTCCCGTTCACCAGGATCTCGTCGCCGAGGTGACCGGATGATCCGCCGTCGCGCTGACCCAGCGCGCCGGTCTCGGCGTCGAGCGCGACGTCTTGCACGATGACGGGGATGTCGTCGACCCCGTACTCGGACGGGAGGGGCAGACCCGCCGAAAGCGCGTCGTCGATCAGGAACAGCCCGGCGAGCCCCCGTCGCACGTGGTCCTCGGTCGCGCCGTGGGGATGCGGGTGGTACCAGAGCGTCGCGGCCTCCTGGTCGATGGTCCACTGCGGAGACCAGGTGCCGCCGGGGTCGACGGGCTGGTGGACGCCGCCATCCATCTCACCGGACAGCCGCATCCCGTGCCAGTGGACGCTCGTCGTGACATCCAGCCCGTTCGTGACATCGATGCGCACGCGGTCGTTCTGCGTGGCGCGGAGGGTGGGCCCGAGGTAGGTCCCGTTGAAGCCCCACGTGGGGGTCTCGAGCCCGTCGATGAACGCCGTCGAGCCGGCTCGGGCATCGAGCGCGAACACCTTGGTGCCGTCGGGAGCGATGACGGGCTCGAGGAGCTCGGGGATCGCCAGGGGCGTGTCGAACTCGACGGCGCCGACCGTGTCGACGGCCGGGGCGTTGCCGATGCCCACGGCGAAGGCGGTGCCGACGCCGACGGCGGAGACGACCAGGGTGGCGACGATGCCGATGACGACCTTCGGACGGCGGAGGCGAAGACGGGCGGGCCGATCGGGGCGAGGAGGGAGGGCGGACATGACTCCACGCTCGCGGAGCGCACCCGTCGCCGGCACCGGGCAGACCCGACGCTTCGGGAGGGTTTCCCACCGCTCGACGACCCTGCTACCCGGCGAGAGAGCATCTGGCCGCCGAGGGTGCGGGGTCCACCCGCATTCTCGGCGCGCCGATGCACTCTCGCGAAGAGGTGAGGAGAGGAGAGGAGGGGGGGGAGCCCGGGCGGGGGGCGGGCGGCTCAGTCGAGCAGCAGCGCGGGCTCTTCGAGGATCGAGGCGACGTCGGCGATGAACCGCGACATCCCGTCCCCGTCGATGACGCGGTGGTCGAACGACCCCGCGACGGTGGTCACCCAGCGCGGGCGCACCTCGCCGTCGACGACCCACGGCTTCTGGCGGATCGTACCGAGCGCCACGATGCCGGCCTCGCCGCCGTTGATGATCGGGGTGCCGGCATCCATCCCGAACACCCCGATGTTGGTGATCGTGATCGTGCCGCCCTGCTGGTCGGCGGGGGTGGTCTTCCCGTCGCGGGCGGTGAGCGTCAGCCGCTCGAGCGACCGCGCGAGATCGCGCATCGACAGGCTCTGGGCGTCCTTGATGTTCGGGACGAGAAGCCCGCGCGGCGTCGCCGCAGCGATCCCGAGGTTGACGTAGTGGTGCACGCGGATCTGCGCCCCGTCCTCGCCGTCGACCCACGAGGCGTTGACCATCGGCGTCCGCCGCACCGCCCAGATCACGGCGCGGGCCATGATGAGCAGCGGCGAGACCTTGATGTCGGCGAAGTCCGGCGAAGACTTCAACCGCTTGACGAGCTCCATGGTCCGCGTCGCGTCGACATCGGTCCACACCGACACGTGCGGGGCCGAGTAGGCGGTCCGCACCATGCTGCTCGCCACGGCCTTGCGCACACCCCGGACGGGGATCGACTCCTCGCGTCCGTGGTCCGCGGCGGGCGGGGCCGGGGCGGGGGCAGGGGAATCGGATGCCGCCGACACGGCCGGCTCGGGAGCGCGCGCACCCGCGCCCCCGACCGGGATGGTCTCTTCGCGGACATCCCCCCACTCCGGGGTCTGGATGTTGCGGAAGACACTGGCCTGCGAGGCATGACGCATCACGTCGTCGCGGGTGACCTCGCCGGCCGCCCCGCTCGGCGTCACCGCGGCGAGGTCGACGCCGAGGTCGCGGGCGAGCTTGCGGATCGGAGGCTTCGCGATGACACCCACCGACTGCGTCACCGGGCGCTCGGCGGGCTTGCGCCGCCGTGATTGCACGGCACCCGCCGAGCCGTACCCGACGAGCACCGAGCCCGACTCCTCCGGTTCGCTCCGCGGAGCCCCGTGCTCGCTCTGCCCGACGGTGACCGGGGCGGCGGGGGGAGCTGCGGCATCCGCGGGTTCGATCGTGATGATCGGCGCGCCGACGTTCACCGTCGCCCCCTCGACGACGAGGAGCTCGCCCACGCGTCCCGCGAACGGGGAGGGCAGCTCGACGAGCGACTTGGCGGTCTCGATCTCGACGATGACGTCGTTCACGGCCACGGCGTCACCGGGCGAGACCCGCCACGTCACGATCTCCGCCTCGGTCAGGCCCTCCCCGACGTCGGGGAGGAGGAACGTCTGGGTGCTCATGGGACTCCTCAGTAGGCGAGGGCGCGGTCGACGGCCTCGAGGATGCGATCGGCGTCGGGGAGGTAGGTGCCCTCGAGCTTGGCCGGGGGAAAGGGGGTGTCGAAGCCCGACACCCGGAGGACGGGCGATTCCAGCGCGAAGAACGCCTTCTCCATGACGGTGGCCGCCACTTCGCTGCCGAGCGAGGTGAATCCGGGGGCCTCCTGGGCGTAGACCATGCGGCCGGTGCGGCGCACCGAGTCGAGCACTGGTCCGTAGTCGACGGGCGAGAGCGAGCGCAGGTCGATGACCTCGCAGCTCGTGCCCTCGGATTCGGCGAGCGCGGCGGCCTGCAGCAGAGTGTGGACCATCGCGCCATGCCCGACGAGGGTGATGTCGGTCCCGCGCCGGACGAGGCGGGAGGCGTGGAGCGGCAGCGCCGGTGCGCGGGTGTCGACCTCGCCCTTCTGCCAGTAGCGGCTCTTCGGCTCGAGGAAGATCACCGGGTCGTCGGAGGCGATCGCCTCCTGCATCATCCAGTAGGCGTCGTTCGGCGTCGACGGGCTCACGACCCGCAAGCCCGGGGTGTGGGTGAAGTAGGCCTCGGGGCTCTCCTGGTGGTGCTCGACGGCGCCGATGTGCCCGCCGTAGGGGATGCGGATGACGATGGGCATCCGCATCGCGCCCTCGTGCCGATTGGTGATCTTGGCCAGCTGCGAGGTGATCTGGTCGAAGGCGGGGAAGACGAACCCGTCGAACTGGATCTCGAGCACCGGGCGGAAACCGGCCATCGCGAGCCCGATCGCGGTGCCGACGATGCCCGACTCGGCCAGGGGCGTGTCGATCACCCGGCGGTCTCCGAACTCGGCCTGCAGCCCCTCGGTCACCCGGAAGACGCCGCCGAGCCGCCCGATGTCCTCCCCCATGAGGAGCACCCGGTCACTGCCGGCGAGCGCGGCGCGAAGGCCGAGGTTGAGCGCCTTCGACAGGGGGAGGGATCGGATGACGCCCGCGTAGGCCGGGTCGCCCGCGGGCTCGGGTGCGGGGGTCGAGGTCTGCTGGGCGGTGGTCATGAAGCCCCCTCCTCGAACGACGCCTCGTAGTCGGCGAGCCAGCGCTGCTGCTCGTCGACGAGCGGGTGAGGCTCGGAGTACACGTGGTCGAACATGAGGTCTGTCGGGATGCCGCCGAGGGCGTTGGTGCGCACGCGCGTGTCGTCGGCGAGGGCGCTGGCCGAGGCCTCGACGTCGGCGAAGAACGCCTCGGAGGCTCCCCGTGAACGCAGGTAGCTCGCCATCCGGGCGATCGGGTCCCGGCGGGCCCAGGCCTGCTCCTCGTCGGAGGTGCGGTACTTCGTCGGGTCGTCGCTGGTGGTGTGGGCGCCCATCCGATAGGTGATCGCCTCGATCGCCCGCGGTCCCTGCCCGGTGCGCGCCTCGTCGAGCGCGACACGGGTCACGGCGTAGCTGGCGAGCACGTCGTTGCCGTCGATCGGGACGGCGGGGATGCCGTACCCGTCGCCGCGGCGGTACAGGGGCGAGCGCGACTGCGTGGCGACCGGCACCGAGATCGCCCACTGGTTGTTCTGGAGGAAGAACACCTCGGGAGTCTGGTAGCTCGCGGCGAAGACCATCGCCTCGTGCACGTCGCCCTGACTGGAGGCGCCGTCGCCGTAGTAGACGATGACCGCCTCGTCGCGCTCGACGTCGCCGGTGCCGCTGCGACCGTCGAACACCAGGCCCATCGCGAGCCCGGTGGCGTGCAGCGTCTGGGCGCCGAGCACGAGGGTGTAGATGTGGGTGTTGCCGTTTCGGGGATCGGTGGGATCCCAGCCGCCGTGGGTGAGCCCGCGCATGAGGCGGATGATGTCGACCGGGTCGACACCGCGGATGCGGGCGACGACGTGCTCGCGGTAGGAGGGGAAGACGTGGTCCTGAGCGCGCGCGGCGCGGGCCGACCCGACCTGGGCGGCCTCCTGGCCGAAGCTCGGCGGCCAGAGCGCGAGCTGGCCCTGGCGCTGCAGATTCGTCGCCTGCACGTCGAAGGCGCGGATCTCGGCCATGTCGCGGTAGAGGCCCTCGAGCTCGGCGTCGCTCAACGCCTCGATGACGGCGAGGTAGGGCTCGGCCGCGGACGTCGGTGAGAGCGAACCGTCGGCGTCGAGGAGGCGGACGAAACGGGCGTCGGGGCCGGAGTCTCCCGAAGCGGCGGGTTCAGACGAGGCGGGGCCTGCGTGCAGAGTCACCGTTCTACGCTAGCCGCCGGCCCGGGTGGGCTTCTGGGAGGTCTTCCACAACGGACGCGGCGATTCGTAGGACTTCGTCGACAGACTCCTCCTCGCCGACCGAGATGCGGATGCCGTCACCGGCGAACGGGCGCACGATGAGACCGGCGGCAGTGAAGGTCTCGGCGATCGCGAGGGTGTTCTCGTGCGCGGGGAGCCACACGAAGTTCCCCTGCGCCTGGGGAACGGCCCAGCCGGCATCCCGGAGGGCCTCGGCGAGCCGGTCGCGCCGGGCGCCGATGTGGCGGACGCGTTCGAGAAGCTCCTCCTCGGCGTCGAGGCTCGCGAGGGCCGCGGCCTCGGCGTGCGCGGTGACCGACAGCGGGATCGCCGTGGTGCGGGCGGCGTCGAGGATGCGCGGGTGCCCGATGGCGTACCCGACGCGGAGGGCCGCGAGACCGAACGCCTTGGAGAACGTGCGGAGCACCACGACGTTCGGCAGCTCCGCCCCGCCGCGGGTGCGGTTACCGAGCACGGTGAGCCCGTCGACGGCGCCCGGAGCGGTGACGAACTCGGCGTACGCCTCGTCGAGGATCACGAGGATGTCGGAGGGTACGCGCTGGATGAAGGCGTCGAACTCGTCCTGACCGACCACGGGCCCCGTGGGGTTGTTCGGGCTGCAGACGAGGATCGCCCTGGTGCGCCCGGTGACGGCGTCGGCCATCGCATCGAGGTCGTGACGGGAGTCCGCGGTGAGCGGCACCTGCACCGGGGTGGCCCCCGCGAGCACCGCGAGCCAGGGATAGGCCTCGAACGAGCGCCACGCGTAGACGACCTCGTCGCCGGGACCCGAGGTGGCAAGGACCAGCTGGGCGAGGATCGACACGCTCCCCGCCCCGATGTGCACCTCGTCGAGGGTCACGCCGAAACGGGCGGCCAGGCGCTCGCGCAGGCGCGTGGCCGTGGCATCCGGATACCGGTTGAAGGCGCTGGCCGACTGCACCGCCTGGAGCACACCCGGCAGCGGATCGAAGGGGTTCTCGTTGCTCGAGAGCTTGTAGGCGTCAGGCCCCGCCTGCGTGCCCTGCTTGTACGGCGGCAGGGAGGCGATGCCGGGGCGCACGCGAACCGGGATGTCTGCAGCGTCGCTCACACTCCCGAGTCTACGGCGGGAAGCCTCCGGGGCCACGGGAGTACCATTCTGGTATGGCCATGACCGTACGCCTTCCGGAGGCTCTTGACCGGAGGCTCGAAGAGATCGCGCGGGACGAGCACGTCTCGAAGCACGCTCTCCTCCTGCAAGCAGCCGAAGCCCTCGTCGAACGCAGGGCGCGGTCAGCGCAGGTTCAGGCGGCCGTCGACTTCGTGCTCACCCATGACGCGCACCTCCTGGACCGTCTCGCAGACGCGTGACGGTGTATCTGCGCCTGGACGACGCCCTCCAGGTCGTCGACACCTTCGGCTTCCACGTCCGGGACGCGGGCCTTCTGGCCTCGGCCCTCGCGCGTCCGGCCGCAGCGATGTTCGGCGAGGACGCTTACGCCGACCTCGATGCCAAGGGTGCCGCCCTCCTGGAGTCGGTGCTGCGAAACCACTCGTTGGCTGACGGCAACAAGCGCACCGGGTGGACCCTTCTCGTTGTCTTCTGGTGGCTGAACGGCTTCCGCCACTCCTTCTCCGAAGACGAGGCGTTCGATCTCGTCCTCGGAGTGGCGGAGGGGCGGATCGACCTCGCCGAATCGACGCGCCGGCTCGCCGCGCATCGGATCGCGCACCAGGCCTGAGCGACGGGCGGATCCGCGCACGGCGCGCGTCAAGGTCTCGCGGACGCTCGGGCGGCATGGCACACTCACCGCATGGGATTCCTCATCCGCGTGGTCGTGAACGCATTCGCGATCTGGGTCGTCACCCTCATCCCCGCGCTTCAGGTCTTCGTCATCCCGTTCGCGCCGGGCGAGACGCTGCAGCTCATCCTCACCCTGCTGCTCGTGGCCGCGATCTTCGCGATCGTCAACACCATCATCGGCACCGTCATCAAGGTGCTGGCCTTCCCCCTCTACATCCTGACCCTCGGCCTGATCGGACTTCTGATCAACGGCTTCCTGCTGTGGCTGACCGCGTGGTTCACGCAGTGGTGGAGCTTCGGGCTGCGCGTCGAGGAGTTCTGGTGGGGCGGCATCATCGCAGCGCTGATCATCACGGTGATCAACTGGATCGCCGGCATCATCCTGCGTCCGCGCCGCCGCGAGGACTGACCCGCTCCGCAGGCGCCGCCGGCACGGGCGCCTGCGGGCGCGACGCCGCGTACTCGGTGACCGCGACGGATTCTGCCTGACCGAGCCCGGCGAACACCTCGTGCACGGCCGCCACCCGCGGGTCGCCCGAGGCGTCGACGAGCGCCGCACTCTCGGCGTAGCTGCGCATCGTGTGCGCGGGCACCGCGGCATCCACCAGACCCGACTCGGCGTGCGCCTCGCGCTCGGCGGTGAAGCTGCCGGGCGCGCCCACCGCGGTCTCATGCCCTCCCCCGGCGAGCATCGCGACCGGGTCGTCCGAGTGACGGATGGCCACGGCCAGGGTGTCGTCGCCCACGTCCGCCTCGACCGGCGATCCGAACGAGACCACCGTGGCCATGTCGTACGGACCTTCCAACGCCAGGTGGGCGGCGATCATCGCCCCCTGCGAGTGACCGAAGGCGTGGACGGTGTCGCCGGGCTTCGCTCCGGCGGCCTCGAGGGCGGCGAGGGTCGCCTCGTACGATGCCGAGCGGTTGCCGGTGTACAGCTCGACGTTGGACTGCGCGTCCCAGGGGTCGCCGCCGCCGACACCGAGCGACTGCGTGCCGGCGATGTACACCGCGAACTGCTCGGTGCCGTCGGGCATCGTGTACTTCTCCACCCGCACCCTCGCGTCCCCCGCACCCGGCACCCGGGCGGCGGCCGACGCCAGGTCGGGCGGCGCCGTCGTCCGCGGCGGCGCCGCCATCGACCTCAGCGCGACCGCCGCCGGCTCCCCACTCAGGCGCGCATCATGCGCGAGCCGCCCCCAGCCGCCGATGCCGAACACCGCGGCGGTGCCGAGCGTCGCCCCGCCGAGCGCGACGCCCCCGATGACGGCGCCGAGCTCGCTGATGATGCCGCCGAGGTCGGTCCCCGTCTCCGTCGCCTGGCGGACGAGGAAGCTCGGCCACATCACCGCCCGGTCGAAGCGGGCGATGAACGCCTCGCCGTCGGCGCCGGGGAAGAGCCGCAGCAGCTCGGCCCGCCGCAGCTCGAGCGCGGCGAGACCCGCGTCGTCGCCGCGCGCCGACAGCGCGGAGTGCTCGGCGTCGAGCTCGACCAGCTCGTACACGGCGGCCGCGTGGCGCAGGTCGCCGGCGATCTGCACCGCCTGGACGATCGCACCGTCGAGCCCATGCGCGAAGACCGTCGCGGCCCCGGCCGCCGCCCACCCGTAGCGCCGCTCGTCGGCCAGCTCGGCGCGCGCCGCACCGAAGCGCCGCTGCAGCACGTCGAGATCGTCGACCATGCGATCGAAGCGCCCCGCCGCCTCACGCAGCGACTCGGTGTCGACCGAGACGGCGCCGCCGCCGCGGATCTCGAGGCCGTCGCTCACCAGCATCCCTCCGCCATCATCGCCGCACGGTCACCGGCGCACTGGGCCTCATGGATGACCGTCTCCAACCGGCAGGTCAGCCCCGAGACGTCCCCCGCCCACAGCGCGGCCTTCTCGTGGAAGGCCTCGGCGGCGCGGGCGCGCCAGCCGGTGGCGTGATCGAGGGAGCGGGCGACGACCGCCGCGTCGGCGAGCGCGACCGAGAGGGAGCGAAGCTCGCGGACGACGGCGGCCAGGGCGACGGCACTCGCCTCGGCGCCGGGGGAGCAGGCGGTGGAGAGCATGGGACGATGATGGGGGCGCGCCCCGCCACGCCGGGGACGGGTGCGTCGATCTGTGAACGGATGCCGCGGCATCCCGGGCTGTGCAGGAAGCGTCGATGCCCCTTGCACGCCGCGCCTCCACCCCCAGAATGGAACCCATGACCGCGAGCGCCTCGTCTGCTGCGCCGTTCCGCGTGGTGTTCGTGTGCACCGGGAACATCTGCCGCTCCCCCATGGCGGACGTCGTCTTCCGGGCGCTCGCCGACCGAGCCGGACTGGCCCCGCGCGTCGTGTCTTCGAGCGCCGGCACCGGCGATTGGCACGTGGGCGAGCGCGCCGACGAACGCACGCTCGCGGCGCTGGAACGCCGCGGCTACGACGGGTCGCGCCATCGCGCGCGGCAGTTCACGCACGCCGACTTCGACCGCACCGACCTCGTCGTGGCACTCGACCGCAGTCACGAGCGGATCCTCCGCGGCTGGGCGCCCACCGACACCGACGCCGACAAGATCGCGCTGCTGCGCTCGTTCGACGCGCACGCGGACGGACTGGATGTGCCCGACCCGTACTACGCCGGCCCCGCGATGTTCGATCAGGTGCTCGCTATGATCGAGAACGCGAGCCGGGCGCTCTTCCGGCAACTGGAACCCGCCATCCGTCCCGCGACCACGTCTCCGTGAGGTGCTGACGCGGGGCCGCGTCGTCACGGGAGCATCGTGCCCTCTCTTCCCCCTCAGCCGCTCAGCCCACTCGACGGGCGCTACCGGGCCGCGGTCGCGCCGCTGGCCGACTACCTCTCCGAGGCGGGGCTCAACCGAGCCCGCGTCGAGGTCGAGGTCGAGTGGCTGATCACCCTGACCGAGTCCTCCCTGTTCGGCACCCGACCGCTCTCCCCCGAGGACAAAGACCGCCTCCGGGTGCTGTACCTGTCCTTCGGGCAGGCTGAGATCGACTGGCTCGCCGAGAAGGAGGCGGTCACGCGTCACGACGTCAAGGCCGTCGAATACCTCGTGCGCGATCGCCTGACCTCCCTCGGTCAGGACGGCATCGCCGAGCTCACGCACTTCGCGTGCACGAGCGAGGACATCAACTCCACCGCGTACGCCCTCACCGTCAAGCGTGCGGTGCACGATGTGTGGCTGCCGAAGCTCCGCGAGGTGATCGCCGCCCTCTGGCACCTGGCCGACGAGCACCGGGATGCCGCGATGCTGGCCCGCACGCACGGGCAGCCGGCAACCCCCACGACCATGGGGAAGGAGCTGGCGGTGTTCGCCGGGCGTCTGGAGCGGGTGGCCCGCGGCATCCAGAACTCCGAGTACCTCGCGAAGTTCTCCGGCGCGACGGGCACGTGGTCGGCGCATCTCGCCGCCGACCCGCAGGTGAACTGGCCGACGATCGCGCGCGAGTTCATCGAGGGGCTGGGGCTCACCTTCAACCCCCTCACGACGCAGATCGAATCGCACGACTGGCAGGTCGAGCTCTACGACCGGGCCCGTCACGCCGGCGGCATCCTGCACAATCTCGCGACGGATGTCTGGACCTACATCTCCCTCGGATACTTCGCGCAGATCCCCGTCGCCGGCGCGACCGGGTCGTCGACGATGCCGCACAAGATCAACCCGATCCGCTTCGAGAACGCCGAGGCCAACCTCGAGATCGCGGGAGGCCTGTTCACCACCCTCGCCTCGACGCTGGTGACCTCACGGCTGCAGCGCGACCTCACCGACTCGACCACGCAGCGCAACATCGGCGTGGCGTTCGGGCACTCGCTCCTCGCGCTCGACAACCTCCTGCGCGGGCTCGGCGAGATCTCGCTGCGCCGCGACGTGCTGCTGGCCGACCTCGACGCGAACTGGGAGGTGCTCGCCGAGGCCATCCAGACCGTGGTGCGCGCCGAGATCACCGCGGGCCGGTCGCAGATCACCGACCCCTACGCGTTGTTGAAGGACCTCACCCGCGGGCGCCGCGTCGGCGCGCCGGAGTTGGCGGAGTTCGTGCGCGGCCTCGACATCGGCGATGAGGCGAAGGAGCGGCTGCTCGCCCTCACGCCCGCCGGGTACGTCGGCGTCGCCGCCGATCTGGTGCCGCCCGCCCGCTGAGCGGGAGCCGGGATGCCCCGGGGGCGCGAGAATCGAAGGGTGTCGTTCGAGCGCGAGGCCCCGCCGCTCCCGCGGCGCGCGGTCATCGCACAGCGCTGGAGCGACGCGGTCTTCCTGCACTGGCGAGTCGAACCGGCCGCGGTCGCGCCGATGCTCCCCCGCGGCGTCGAGCCCGACGTCTTCGACGGGTCGGCGTGGGTCGGGCTCGTGCCGTTCGTGCTGAGCGAGTTCCGGTTCCTGCCGCTTCCCCCGGTGCCGCTGGTCGGCACGTTCCGCGAGGTCAACGTCCGCACCTACGGGGTCGACGCCGCCGGGCGGCGGGGCGTCGTCTTCCGCACCCTCGAGGCCGAGCACCTCGCCCCGGTGCTCGCGGCGCGCGCGATCTTCGGGCTCCCCTACCGCTGGGCGAGGATCGGCATGCGCGACGCCGGCCCGCTCATCGAGTACCGCTCCCGGCGCCGCCGCGCCGACGGCCGGGCCGTCGGACCCGGTACCCGCATCGCCGTCGAACGCGACACCGCCGCGGTCGACACCGCGCTCTCGCGCTTCCTCACCGCACGCTGGGGCTTCCACGAGACGCACCTCGGGCAGACGATCTGGGCCGCCAACGAGCACGCGCCGTGGCCGCTCGTCGAGGCGCGGGTGCGCGCCCTCGACGACGCTCTCGTGTCGGATGCCGGGCTCGGAGGGCTCGCCGGTCGAACGCCGGACTCGGTGCTGGCGATGCCGACGCGGCATCCGGGGTTCCACACCCGCTTCAGCCGCGCCGTCCGCGTCTGAACGCCTACGGGGTGGTCGACCCGCCGCCGGGGGCGTCGGGCGCGTCGGCGGGGTCGTCGTAGAGCACCGGGCGATCCACCGGCTTCTGCACCGTAGCCGGATCGACCGCGAGCAGCAGCAGCGACAGGATCAGCAGCGTGACGATGAAGGTCACCCCCGCGACGATGGCGCCGACCACGAGCGCCCGCGACGCCTGTTCGCCACCGCCCTGCTGGAAGAACCCCATCGACATGAGCGTGACGAAGCCGGCGAAGATCGCCGCAGCGAAGGCGAGCCCCAGCAGCTGCACGGGCTTGAGCAGATCGCGGCGGGTGAGCTTGTCGGTCATCGGGAGTCCTCCGGGGATGACACCGCAGCGGCGCCACCGATGGGTTCGGCGGTCCGGGGGGCCGCCTCCGTGCGCGGCGAGAAGCCGGCGATCGCCAGCCACACCGCGATGATGGCGGCATAGCCGCCCAGGATGCCGACCCCGATCGTGGTGCCGGTGAGGGTGAAGGTCCCCGCCTCGTCGATGGTGTACTCCAGCGCGTACGACACCGGCACGGCGAGGAGGGCGATCCCGAAGACGAGCGTGATGAGACCGACCGCGAGACCGTCCCGCGCTTCGCGCGCGGCGACGGCCAGCTCGGGCGCCCCGCGCGAAAGGCGCACCTCGCGCCACGACGCCAGGGCCTCGGTGAGCCCGGTCGCGAGCGCCCACGCGGCCACGATCACGACGAAGGTGACCTCCGAGCGCCAGGCCGGGATGCCGCCGGCCATGCCGGCGACGATATTCAGGACGCCCAGGAGGATCGCCTGCCACCGCACCCCGGCCGGGTACACGAGCCATGCGGCGAGGAGGAACACCAGGCCGGTGGCGATCGCGAAGCCGCTGAAGACCGACAGGCCGATGGCGGCCGAGTGATCGGGCGAGAACGTGATCATCACCGCCACGATCGCCGCGAACAGGGCACGCGCGAGCTGCAGGTCTCGCACACGGAACGTGCGGGGGGTGGCGGCAGCAGGCATGACGGCGTTTCGAACGGGGATCGGGGCGTTTCCAGTGTAGGCCGTGGGCGCCGGGCCGATTCGGGGATGCTTCACCGGCGAGAGAAGCGGATGCCGCCGCTCACGCCTCGGCGAAGAGCCGCGCGAGCACGCGGCGGGCCTCGACCACCTGCGCGGAGTGCGCGCTGCCGAGCATGAGGAGCGCCTTCCACAGAGCCCAGCCGCGCCCTCGCACACAGGTCGCGTCGTCGACCGCCAGTTCCCGCTGGAAGATCCCCGCCGCGGCGCCCTCGAAGAAGGTCCACGCGATGACGGTGTCGCAGGCGGGATCGCCGACGGCGGAGCATCCGAAATCCACGACCGCACCCAGTCGTTTGTCACGGGAGAGCAGGTTGTTCGCCGAGACGTCGCCGTGCACCCAGACCGGCGGTCCGTCGAACGACGCATCGAGCGCGTCGCGCCAGAGTCCCCGGGCGACATCGCGCTCGCGCCCCGACACGCGGGGCACGATGCGCGCGGTCTCGTCGTCGTAGTGCGCGAGCGGGCCCCCGCGGTATCCGCTGTGGAGGCCCGGTTCCGGGCCTCCCCGGGCATCGATTCCGCGGAGAGCGACGAGGAAGTCGGCGAGGTCCGCCGCCCAGTGCTCGTCGCTGCCGGTCCGGCCGTCGACGACCGGATCCCCCTCGATCCATCCGTAGATCGACCAGGGCGCGGGGAAGGCCGGGCTCGGCCTGCCCTCGGCCCGCACCGTCGGGATCGGCAGAGGAAGTGCGGGGGCGAGGTGAGGCAGCCACCGCTGCTCTTTGGCCACCTGCGGCACGTAGCCCGGCGCGGAGGGCAGCCGGACGGACAGCGCATCGCCGAGGCGGAACATGCGGTGGTCGTTGCCGCCCCGCGGCACCGGAGAAACGGGAAGGTGCGCCCACGCGGGGAACTGCTCGGCGATCAGCCCGCGGACGAGCTCGCCATCGATCCGTGCTGCATCGATCTCGATCATCCCTGCGGGCAGAACATGCGGGGGCGCGGGCCGCTGCGGTCGAAGGTGTGCTGCGACATCGCGGCTCCGCACAGGGGGCAGGGCCGTTCGGTGCGCTCGGGCTCGGGCTCGGTGTCGTAGGGCCCGACCGCGGCGGGCCCGGCCTTGCGGATGAGCGCGGCGTTCATCCAATTGAACCAGCCACCCTCCTCGCGCATCCGCTCACGGAGGGACTTGCGCGGCGGGCGTGGCTCGGGGTGAGACATGCCCTCACCCTATGCCGGTGCGCCGCAGCATCCCCGGTCGCGGGGATCGAGCGATGCGCCACCCTCGGACATTCACCCATCCTCGGTCGCATCCGCGCCATCGGACCGTGACAAGAGAGATCGCCGAGGGGGGAGCACGACCACGCCGACGACCGAGGCCACGACGACGGCCACCCCCGCGACGACCGGCGCCGCCGCGGCATCCCCGGTCAGCCGAGCTTCGGAAGCACCTGGTGCAGCAGGCGCTCGATCGCGGCCGGGTCGACGTCGGGGATGCGGCCCGCGGCCGCCTCGGTCGCCCAGCTGCGTCCGATGAAGCGCATGAGGCCGGCGACGAGAGAGACGATGAGCCCCGCCTGGCGCTCGCGCTCGGCGGGGTCTTCGTCGGGGTACTGGTTCTTCAGCCGCAGCACGAGGATCTCGCGCACCTCCGACTCGACGGCCTCGATCCGCTCGAGCTGCCGAGTGATGAGCATCGGGTTGCTCCCGATCGCGCGGATGCGCCGGGCCAGCTGCTGCGGGTCGGCGTCGAGCCCCCCGGGGTCGACCCGGATGAGCTGCGCCGCACCCGCCAGGAGCGGACCGGTCGAGACGATGAACGCGCGCGCTGCGCGCTCGTCGACCGTGGGCGGGTCCACGCCGAGCAGAGCGGCATCCTTCGTCTTGAAGTGGTTGAAGAACGTGCGCTGACTCACTCCGGCGAGCTCGCAGATCATGTCGACCGTGACCGCCTCGTAGCCGTGCTCGAGGACGAGGTCGGTCGCCGCGCGCTCGATGGCGCGGGTCTTCTCGACCGCGTCGCGGCGGCGATTCGGAGGGGGGGTCGACATGATCTGCGGCTCTTTTCGTCACTCGTACCGTAGCGACTCGATGGGGTCCTGCCGGGCGGCTCGACGTGCGGGGAGCACGCCGGAGACGAACGCGATGAGCATGATGATGACGATGACGCCGATCACGTTCCCGGGCGTGAACAGCAGGATCTGCAGTCCCGGCAAGCCCGACAGCACCGTGTCGGCGAGCGCGACGGACAGCATCGAGCCGAGACCGATGGCGACGAGGGCGCCGATCACCGATCCGAGGACGCCGATGAAGACCGCCTCGAGGCTGAACAGGGTGAACACCCTGCCGTTGGACATTCCCATCGCCTTCATCAGGCCGATCTCGCGCGTGCGCTCCTGCACGCTCATCAGCAGGGTGTTGACGATACCGAAGGATGCCGCGACGAGAGCCACCACCGCGAAGGCGTTCAGGACGCCGATGATGCCGTTGATGATGGTCTGGACGATGCCCAGCTGATCCTCGATGGTCTGGCCGGCGAGGTCGGCGTCGGCGAGGTCATCCTGAACGCTCTGGATCTCCTCCGCCGTCGGCGTCTCACCCTCGTCGTGCTCGAGCTGCGCGACGGCGAGCGGCCACGCCTCGGGCTGCCCCTCGACCGCCTGCGCGTCGGCGACCTCGGTGGTCAGAGCGGCGTTCGCGCCGGCCCCGGCGGCGAAGAGGCTCTCGCGGGCGACCCCGACGACGGTGGCGTCGACCTGCTGGTCCTGCTGGGCGGCGTCGGTGTAGCCGAGGGTCACCCTTTCGCCGATCGCGGCGTCGGCATCGTCGAACCCGAGCGCGTCGACGAACTCCTCGGGGAGGACGATCTCGTTCTCCGAGGTGTCCTGATCGAGCTGGGCGCCGGCGACGAGGTCGCTGCGGCCGATGGAGGACGTCGGGTTGATGTCGAGGTCGTAACGGGTGTCGGCGGAGGAGTCGGAGGCGGCGATCCAGTCCACTGAGATCTGGTTGATCGGCTCGACGCTGCGGACGCCCTCGATCTGCTCGATGGTGTCGATGTCGTCGGCGTTCAGCAGGGTGCCCGAGGTGAGAGGGTTGCCCGCGGCGCCCTGCTGACGGCCCTCCGGGTCGTACTCGGTGGGGCCGTCGTCGGTCTCCACACCCGCGGCGGGGCTGACCAGCAGGATGTCGCCGGCACTCAGGGTCGCGACCTGCCGCTCGACGTAGTCGTTGATCCCGGCACCCAGAGCCGTCGTGAGCGTCAGGGTGAAGGCGCCGACGAAGAGGCTCAGGACGGTGAGGGTGGTGCGCAGCTTGCTGCGGAAGGCGTTCTTCGACGCCATCCGCACGATATCGGTGGTCTTCATGCGCGTGGTCTTCATGCCGCCACCCCCGTCCGCGAGACGATCTGCCCGTCGGCGATCGTGACCGCGCTGTCGCAGCGCGCGGCGAGGTCGGGGTCGTGGGTGACGACGACGAGGGTGATGCCGCGGTCGCGCTGAAGGCCGAACAGGATGTCTTCGACCTGAGCACCGGTCGTGGTGTCGAGGTTGCCGGTGGGCTCGTCGGCGAAGATCACCGACGGGTCGTTCACCAGCGCGCGGGCGATCACCACACGCTGCTTCTGTCCGCCCGAGAGGTCGTTCGCGCGATTCCTCGCCTTGTCGGCGAGGCCGAGGGCCTCGAGCGAGGCCATCGTGCGCTCGCGCCGCTCGGCGGCGGGCATCCCGGCGATCACGAGCGGCAGGCTGACGTTCTCGAACACCGTCTGCCCGGCGGTGAGGAAGAACTGCTGGAAGACGAACCCGAAGGTCTTGTTCCGCAGCGGATTCAGCTCGCCCGCGCGCAGCCGCGACGCGGGCCGGCCCTCCACCTCGACGTCACCGCTGGTCGGCTTGTCGAGGAGTGCCAGCAGGTGCATCAGGGTCGACTTGCCCGATCCGGATTTGCCGACGATTGCAACCGACTGGCCGCGTTCGACACTCAGGTCGACGCCGCGGAGCGCGGTGAACGCGGACTCGCCCTTCCCGTAGGTCCGGGTGAGCCCCCGGGCCCGGAGCACAGGCGCGGCAGCCGCGCCTGTGCCATCCGTTGACATCATGATCATCCCTTCGACGTAACTTGCAGTAACTGCAGATTAGCGCGCAGTAGCTGTAAGTTCGTTGAGAGGATGTAATGGAGTGGATGTCAGCGGGGAAGGACCGTGAGCACCCGTTCGACGTGGTCGCGGAACTCGCGCATGAAGTCGCGCAGGAAGGTCTCGGTGTCTTCCCGGTGGACCTCGCCGTCCGGCCCGAAGACCTCCTCGGAGAACTGGATGTACGCCTCGGGCGCGGTCATCTGCCGGGCATTGCAGTAGCTGAGCACGCCCCGCAGGCTCTGCTGCGCCACGGCGGTGCCGATCTGCCCGATCGACGCTCCGACGACCGCCGCCGGGATGTGCTCGAACGAGTTCTCGCCCCAGGGCCGCGATGCCCAGTCGATCGCGTTCTTCAGCGCGCCGGGGATGCTGCGGTTGTACTCGGGGGTGACGAACATCAGCGCCTCGGAAGCACCGATCGCCTCCTTCAGAGCGCGCGCCTCCGGCGGATAGTCGCTGTCGAAGTCGGGGCTGTAGAGGGGGAGGTCGCCGATGGGGATCTCGGTGAATTCGAGATCGTCCGGCGCGAGCCGGATGAGCGCCTTCGAGAGCACCCGATTGATGGATGTCGACGAAAGGCTGCCGATGAAATACCCGACCTGATACGTGGACATGATGTCTCCTGACCGTTGGCGTTGCGCGATGATGGCACGCAGGCCGGGTGCGGCCACAGACCTGGACGGCGGCGGGGAAGTGTGCGTGGTCACGCTGCCGAGGAGAGGACGCGATGACGCGGACCAGCCAGAAGAATCCGGTGCGCGGCGCCGTCGTGCTCATCACCGGCGGCGCGCGAGGGATGGGTGAGCTGTACGCCCGGCGCGCGGTCGCGGCCGGCGCCCGCGCCGTCGCGCTGTGGGACATCGACGAGCAACGCGCCTCGGCGCTCGCGGCCGACCTCGGTCGGTCGGGAGTAGACGTGCGCGCCTACGCCGTGGACGTCTCGCAGCCGGGGTCGATACGCGACGGGGTGGCGCGGGTCCGCGAGGAGGTCGGGGCACCCGACATCCTGATCAACAACGCCGGCATCGTCCGTGGCGCGCCCTTCTGGGAGCACGACCTGATGAACGACATCGAGGCGACCATCCGGGTCAACACCCTTGCTGCCATGTGGTTGACCCGCGAGGTGCTCCCCCAGATGATCGCCGACCCGTCGCGCCCGAAGCGCATCCTCAATATCGCCTCGGCCGCCGGCACCCTCGCCAATCCGCGCATGAGCGTGTACGCCGCGTCGAAGTGGGCGATGATCGGCTGGAGCGAGTCGGTGCGGTTGGAGCTCGCCGCCGCCGGCCACCGACACATCGCGGTGACGACGTTCTGCCCGAGCTATGTGTCGACGGGCATGTTCGCCGGCGCCCGCGGGCCGCTGCTGACCCCCATCATGACTCCGGTCCAGGCCACGGCGGCCGCGTGGCGCGGAATGCTCCGGGGCACGCCGATGGTGCTGCGCCCGTGGACGGTGAAGCTCGCGATGGCCCTCCGCGGCGTGCTGCCGACGAGGACCTGGGATGCCATCGCGGGTCGGGTGTTCCGCGTCTACTCGTCGATGGACGCCTTCACCGGCCGGGTCGGCGACTGACGCTCAGGCCCGTGCCGGACCTCGTGCCGTGCGACCCAGGTCGATCCCCACGGCGAGGAAGCCGACGGTGTCGGGGTCGGCGTTGAGCTGGGCAGCGAGCGCGGAGTCGGCGCGGCGGAGGGCGGCGGCGAAGTTCTGCGGCATGTCGGAGTCGGTGTCGTGCCGGGCCGCATCGATGTGGCCGATCAGCTCCGCGCGACTCCAGGTGTGCTGCACGGCTTTGCCGGCATACCACTCGCGGAGGCGCTGGTCGTCGAGGCGTACGAGCAGCACCACGACGTGTCCCCACGGCAGCTGGCCGACCGGCTGCTGGACGATGCCGCTCCGCGCCGGCCACGACGCGGCGAAGGCGCGCATCTCACGCAGGTTTTCGACCGAGAGGCTCGCCATCGTCGGGTAGGCCTGACGAAGCGCGTGTGCGAGGGCCTCCAGCGCAGCATCCTGGTCTTCGCCGGCATCTTCCTCCGCGAGGATCGTGGCGCCGATCTGCCAGTACAGGCCGATCACTTCGGCGTTCGCGCGGCGCTGAAGGGTGTGACGCGCGAACCTCACCTGGCCGATCAGGGTGTCGACGGTGTTCTCGACCGCACCGCCACGGGTGTCGGCCGGGGCATCCTCGCTCATCACGTCAGCATGTCGCAGAACGAACCGATCGCGACAGAGCGGCGCCCGAGCAAAATGCCGCCGGCGTCAGCCGGCGCGGTCGAAGAGCCACTCCTGCACCTCTTCGAAGTACTCGGTGTCGACAGCGACCGGGCCCATGTACGGGTGATCGAAACTCGCGATCGTGAAGATGACGATGGCCACGTACGAGGCCAGCACCGCGGCCATGACGAGGTGGGTGCGCAACCGCCCCATCTGGATCATGCCGATCAGCACCGCCGTGATCGCCGCGCCCGAGTACAGCACGAACCACAGGATGCCGGGGAGCTCCAGCCCGATCACGCCGATGCGCTGACTCCGCGCTGACATGAACTCGTTGAACGACCGGATGGTCGCCGCGTGCACGTTGGACTCCCCGTCGCCCTCGGGCTCGAAGGAGAAGAGGATCTCTTCGATCTGCGTGACCTCCGCGACCGTCTGGGAGGGGATCTCCCCCGCGCGCTGCGCCGCCCAATCCACCTCGATCACGTGATCGACGTAGTCGACGATGAGCGACTGGAGCTCGTCGCGCTCGGGCTCGGGGAGTCCCGCGGTGTCGCGGTAGAGCACGGCGACGGCGGCGGCTTCGTCTCTGACGATCTCTTCCACACCGCGGTAGTTCTCGTACGACGCCGCCGCGATGAGGGCGAGGGTCACGCCGTAGAGCACACCGAAGGTGGCCATGACGTACGCCAGGATGCGGTCCCACTCGCGCATCTGCTTCTTCTCGCCCGGCACCCAGCGTCGGAGCGCGACGACGATCAGCAGCGACACGGCGACGAACACAACGACGAAACCGGGCAGGGACACCCCGACCGGCAGCTGATACAGCCACATGAATGGCATTGTGCCCGCCGGTCGCTGCGAAGGGGGGAAGCGGATGCCGCGGCTCGCCGCGTCGCGGCATCCGGAATCTTTTCTCACGGCGATGTCGATTTCGTGTTCGCCGGTTCGACGCGATAGTGGGAGGGCCCTTCCTCCCCGAACGAAACGGAGAACTCATGCCCAAGTACATGCTCATCATGCGCAACAGCGGCTCGGTCGAGAACTACGAAGACATGGACTTCGAGGCGATCATCAACGCGATGGGCGCCTACAACGAGTCGATGATGAAGGCGGGGGTGCTCCTCGGCGGCGATGGACTGACCGACGCCGCGCAGGGGTCGGTCGTGAAGTTCACCGGCGAAGCGCCGATCGTGACCGACGGTCCCTACGGCGAGGTGCACGAGCTGTTCAACGGCTTCTGGACGCTGCAGGTCGGCTCGCAGGAAGAGGCCGTCGAGTGGGCGAAGAAGGCCCCCCTGGGCCCCGGCAACAAGATCGAGGTGCGCCGGATGACCGACGAGTCCGACTTCGAGGACTACGCGGACAACGAGTACATCCAGAAGGAGAAGGGCTGGCGCGAGGAGCTCGGCACCGAATGAGCGCCGACCCGACCCGTGTGCTGGATGCCGTCTGGCGCATGGAGGGCGCGCGCATCGTCGCGTCGGTGGCGAGGGCGACCGGGGACGTCGCCCTCGCCGAGGACGTCTCCCAGGAGGCGATCGTCGAAGCCCTCGGATCGTGGCGCGAGAACGGGGTGCCCGACAACCCCGGCGCGTGGCTGACGGCCGTGGCCAAACGTCGCGCGGTGGACGCGTGGCGCCGCCGCTCGGCGCTCGACGAGCGGCACCGCGCGATCGCGAACGACCTGGCCGAGCTGACCGATGACGCGTGGGAGCCGATCGACGACGACGTGCTGCGGCTCGTCTTCACCGCGTGCCACCCCGCGCTGTCGCGCGAATCGCAGGTCGCTCTGACCCTGCGCGTCGTCGGCGGTCTGACGACACCCGAGATCGCGCGGATGCTGCTGGTGCCCGTCCCGACCGTGCAGGCGCGCATCACCCGGGCGAAGAAGACCCTGCACGCCGCGAAGGTGCCCTTCGAGACGCCGGACCCGGGTGAATGGCCGGGAAGGCTGCAGACCGTCCTGAGCGTGGTCTACCTCATCTTCACCGAGGGGTATGCCGCGACGAGCGGTGACCGATGGGTGCGGGCGGACCTCGCCGTGGAGGCTCTCCGGCTCGGCCGGATGCTCACCGCCCTGATGCCCCGCGAGCCGGATGCCTGGGGGCTCGTGGCCCTCATGGAGCTGCAGGCCTCGCGCTTCGGCGCCCGCACCGACGCCACGGGCCGACCGGTTCTGCTGAACGACCAGGACCGGAACCGATGGGACAGGGCCCACATCCTGCGCGGCCGCGCGGCGCTCGCGCGGGCGGACGCGCTCGGGCGCGGCCGCGGGTCGTATGCGCTGCAGGCCGCGATCGCCGAGCAGCACGCGATCGCGGGATCCTTCGCCGACACGGACTGGGACGCGATCGTCGTGCTCTACGAGGCGCTGGGCCGGATCGCCCCGAGTCCGGTCGTGGATCTCAACCACGCCGTCGCCGTGTCGATGGCCACCGGACCCGGGACGGCGTTGACGATGGTCGACCGGATCGCGGCAGGCGGGGCGCTGCGCGGGTCGCACCTCATCCCGAGCGTGCGGGGCGAGCTGCTCGCACGCCTGGGGCGCGCGGAAGAGGCGCGGGCCGAGCTCTTGGCCGCCGCGGCCCTGACCGGGAACGAGCGTGAGGCCGAGGTGCTGCGGGCGAAGGCCGCCGCCGTCGGTGGGTGACCCGTGGCGTCCCCAACTCCTGCACCATCGAGGCGAAAGGGTGTGGAAAGGGTTCGCTACGCGCTCCGCGATGAATTCTGCAGGAGTTGAGGACGCTCCCCGCGCCGGCGACGCGCCGCAGTGGGTTGAGCGGCGCGCGCACGCGCCCTAGGCTCGCGGCAGAGCGTCACCCCGGTTCGGCACCACCCCCGCGAAAGCAGGTTCCGATGGCCCAATTCACCCGCGGATTCGGCTCGCGTCGGCGCGACGCCGACCCGGATCTACCGCCCGGCCAGTACCTCACCACCGACTTCCCGGTTCTGTCGGCCGGTCCGACGCCGCGCATCCCGCTCACGGAGTGGTCGTTCTCGATCCGCACCGAGACCGGCGAGACGGCGAGGTGGAGCTGGGACGAGTTCACGGCCCTGCCGTCGGAGGAGGTCTCCACCGACATCCACTGCGTCACACGCTGGTCGAAGCTCGGCACCTCGTGGCGCGGCGTCGCGCTCGACACGCTCTTCGAAGACGTCGAGACGAGCTTCGACTTCGTCATGGCGCACTCCTACGGCGGGTACACCACGAACGTGCCGCTCGAAGACCTGCTCGACGGCAAGGCCTGGGTCGCCTACGAGTTCGACGGCGAGCCCCTCGACCCCGAGCACGGCGGCCCGGCCCGGCTGCTCGTGCCGCACCTGTACTTCTGGAAAAGCGCCAAATGGGTACGAGGGCTCGTCATGCAGCAGCACGACGACCCGGGTTTCTGGGAGCAGAACGGCTACCACCTGCGCGGCGACCCTTGGCTGGAGGAGCGGTACTGGTGAGGACGACCGGGTGGCTGCCGGCGCGGATCGCGGCGGTGCGGCCGACCACGAGCCACGCTCGCGTCCTCACCCTCGATGTGGCCGGCTGGCCCGGGAACGACCCCGGACAGCACCTCGACATCCGCCTCACCGCGGAGGACGGCTACCAGGCGGAACGGTCGTACTCGATCGCGTCGTCTGGTCCGGGTGAGCGCGTCGAACTCGCCGTCGACACCGTGCCCGACGGCGAGGTGTCTCCCTACCTCGTCCAGGCCGCCGAGGTCGGCGACATGCTCGAGGTGAAGGGTCCGCTCGGCGCATACTTCGTCTGGCATGAGACCGACACCGACCCGGTGCAGCTCATCGCCGGAGGGTCGGGAATCGTGCCGCTGCTCGCGATGGCGCGCGCGCACGACAGGTCGGCGAGCACCGCGCCGTTCCGTCTGCTCTACTCGGTGCGCACACCCGGCGACGCGCTCTACCGCGACGAGATCCTGGGCCTGTCTCAGCGCTCGCTCGACCTCACCTGGGCCTACACCCGCGAAGCGCCGGAGGGATGGGCCGAGCCCGTCGGGCGCCTCACCGCCGACCGGGTCGCGGCGGCGACCTGGCCGCCCTCGCAGCGTCCCCTCACCTTCATCTGCGGGCCGACGCGGTTCGTCGAAGCCGCCGCAGACGCCATGGTCGCCGCCGGCCACGACCCGGCCCGCGTCCGCACCGAACGATTCGGAGGATGACGATGTCCGACGACCAGACCGGGTCCACCGACCAGGCGAACGACCGCGCCACGCACCCGGGCCGAGACGATCCTCACACCGCGCATATCGTCGACGGCAACGCGGTGGTCGGCGCCCTCCAGGATCTCCTTGCCGGAGACCTCAGCATGCTGATGCTGGAATGCGGGGGATGCCGCGCCACGGCGCCGCTCGCCGAATGGCGCGTCGAGGCCGACCGCGATGCCTTCATCGTGCGGTGCCGATCGTGCACGCATACCCTCTGGACGCTGCTGCGGGATGACCGCGGCGCGGTGCTGCGGGTGGCTGGAGCCTGCGACATCCGGCCGGCGGCGGTGTAGCAGCCTCCGCGCGAGCCGTCACGATCCGGAGATCCGCGTCCACGATGCCTTGCCCTCGGCGCGCCGCGCCGCCTCGTACGACGAGGGGACGCCGGGCTTTCCTGCGCGGAGGGTGTCGTCATGCGGCGCCGGGCCGGAGCGACCCCGTGGCCTGGTGATCCACAGCACCACGGCCGTGACACCGGCGGCGACGCCTCCGAGTGCCAGCAGCTCGATCATGCTGAGAGCGTACGCCTGCAGAGGCGCCCGGAGGCCGGATCAGTGGATCGACGCGTCGGCCGCCGTCATCCGCCAGGCGTGGAACACCACCGTCAGACCCGCTCGGGAAGGCGCTGCCACGAGCGGCCCCGCCGCGGCGTCGGCGGCGCCGTCGAACGGGGCGAGCCGAAGCAGCCGCATAGCCTCGCCGGCGGCACCGCCGGCAACGCCGCCGCGCACGGTGATCGCATCCTCACCCCGGCTGACCCGGATGACCAGTCGACGGCCGCTCCATTCCGGCACCGCGCCGACCGACCAGTCCGAGCGGCGGTCGGTGACCACCGCTCCCGCGCCGAGCTCGCCGTCGCAGAACTCGACACCGCTCTTGATCCACCGTTCCGCGTCGATCCGCACGAAGATGCCGGCCTGGTCGAACTGCTCGGTGAAGTCGGCGGTGAACTCCACCTCCATCGCCCTGCCGACGGGGAGCGGGGCGATGAGGCCGTGCTCGGACGCGTGCTCGAACCCGTACGCCGTGCGCAGCCACGCGTCGCTTCCCTCGACGGCCGTGACGACCAGTTCGTCGCCGCGCCGCTCGACGGCCGCGGGCTCATGGGTCCAGCGGCCTTCGGCCCAGTCGATCGGGCGGGGGAAGATCGAAGTGCTCATGCTTCCATCGTCGCACCGGAGGCGGGGCGACGCCGGATGCGGATCGGCCCCTTCGCCGTGGACGGATCGACGACGCGCCCGCCCTGAGTGATCTCCACCTCGCCTTCCGCCACGAGGCGTCGCGCTGCCCGCCGCGCGGGCTCCATGAGCTCGCGCCACTCCTCGCCGCCGACGTCCTTGGCGGCCTCGGAGGGACACATCGACGACGTCGCCGCGCGCGCGGCGAGCGTCTGCCGAATGCACGCCTCGAGGGCGCGGTCGACCGGTGTCACGCCCCGCCGACGGCACGCGTCCGAGCAGTACTTGACCGCGTCCCAGTTCGCCGCCCACTTCGCGCGGTACTCCATGGTGCGGCCGCAGGACGCACAGGTCTTCGGATGCCGCGGCGGGGCGGCATCCGTCTGTTCGCGTCGACGACCCATACCTCCATGGTGCCGCGGGCGCAGGGGTCAGCGGGCCGGTCACCGCGTGATCGTGGTCGTGCCCGTTGTCGTCATCGTGACCTCGCGGGCGCCCTCGACGTCTCGGGCCTCCAGGATCATCGACACCGATGAGAAGGCGCCGAGCCGCGACGCGTGGGTGCCGCCGCACGGAATCCGCACGGTCGTTCCGGGCAGCTCGCACACCCAGGCGCGACGCGACGACAGCCCGTCGCCGTCCCGATCGATCCGGACCGGCGCGTCGGACGCGACCCATTCCGCGAGAAGCATGTTCGCGCGCGAGGCGACGGCGTCGAGACCATCGACGGCGGTCGCGACGAAGCCCTTGCGCCGCAGCGACTTCCCGATCCGATAGACGTCGACCGAACCGCCCGGGTGGATGCGGCTCGTCTCGATCGCGAGCGCATCGAAGTTCGGGTGGCCGAGGGCATCCGTCGGGACGTCTTTCGACCACGCGTCCGCGAGCGCGGCGTTAAGGGCGAGGGAGGCCAGGTGGCAGACGGTGTGCCCGGCGGACAGCGCGGTGCGATGATCGGCGTCGACGACCGCGCGCACCTCGGTCGACACCTCCGGGCCCGAGCCCTCGACGATGTGCGCGACGACGAAGACCCAGCCCTCGGTGCCGATCCGGACAGGCAGGTCGGAGCCGAGCAGCAGCTGTCCGTCCCGGATGCCGCCGACCACCGCGTCCACCACGGGGAACGTCGTTCCCGCTGCCTCGAGGACCGCGCGATCGGCCGGCTGATCGGGCCAGGCGGCGGTCACGGGGTGCACGCAGGTGACATCGAGGAGGACGGCCGAGCGCCCGTCGCCGAGGTCCTCGACGTGCACCACCCGTCCGGTGCTCGAGGTGGCCCCCTGCGGGTAGGTGACGATCGTGTCGGTGTCGGGCAGGCCGTTCGGGGCGGAGAGGGTGACGTGAGGCTCGGGCACGCCCCCACCCTAGACGGCGGCGCGGACGGGTAGATTCGCCCTGTGCGCGCCGTCCTCATCCATGCCGTCCGCGGCATGCCGACCGTCACCGACGTCGCCGAGCCCGCGGCCCCGGAGGGCGGCGTCGTCGTCGACGTCCGCGCGACGGGCCTGTGCCGAAGCGACTGGCACGCCTGGGCCGGCCACGACGAGATCGTCTTCCCGCACGTGCCCGGTCACGAACTGGCGGGCGTCGTCTCCGAGGTCGGCACGGGCGTCACCCGCTTCGGCGTCGGCGACCGCGTCACAGTGCCCTTCGTGTGCGGGTGCGGGGTGTGCGAATGGTGCCGGGCGGGGAACGCCCAGGTGTGCCCCGCCCAGCAGCAGCCGGGGTTCACGCACTGGGGGTCCTTTGCCGAGAAGGTCGCCCTCCACGCCGCGGACACCAACCTCGTCGCGCTCCCCGAAGGCGTGTCGTTCGAGGCCGCGGCGGCCCTCGGCTGCCGGTTCGCGACGGCCTTCCGGGCGTTGACCGCCCGGGCCCGCGTCGCCCCGGGCGAATGGGTCACCGTCGTGGGCGCCGGCGGTGTGGGCCTCAGCGTCGTCATGATCGCGATCGCGCTCGGCGCACGCGTGATCGCGGTCGACACCAATCCGCGCGCCCTCGCCGTCGCGAGCCGCCTCGGCGCGACCGATGTCGTCGTCGGGGGCGCGGACGCGCCACCCGTGCCCGACGTCGTCCACGAGCTGACCGGCGGGGGCTCGCACGTCTCGGTCGACGCCGTCGGCAGCGCCCAGACCGCCGCCGACGCCGTGCTGAGCCTCCGCCGCGGCGGCCGGCACGTGCAGATCGGACTGCTGCCGACGGATGACGGACGCTCCGCCGTTCCCATGGCGCGTGCGATCGCGTGGGAGCTCGACATCCTCGGCAGCCACGGGATGGCGGCGGCGGACTACCCCGGGATGATGCAGCTCGTCGCGTCGGGCACGCTCCGCCCGCACGACCTCATCGAGCGCGTGATCGGGCTCGATGAGGCATCCGCTCTCCTCCCCCGATTCGACACCGCCGCGCCCGCGGGGATGACGATGATCGACCCGCACCTCGGGCTCCCCTAGGATCGCTCCGACGGAGGGGGACGCCGATGACGGCTGGATTCGAACCGGGGTACAGCCAGGGCTACGGGCCCGGCTACGCCGCGATGCCGGCGCCGCAGGGGGCACCGAAGAAGGGCTTCGACATCCTCGGGCTCATCGCCGTCATCATCGCGATGGTCTGCCTGCTGCCGACCCTGTTCGTGTTCCTCGTCGGGCTCATCCCGGAGATGAACGCGATCTGGTGGCTGCTGATCGTGATGATCCCGGCGCTCGGCATCGGCGGAGCGCTCGTGCTGATCCTGGCGATCGCCGGTCTCATCGTCGGCGTCATGCGCCAGCGTCGCTTCGGCCTGTCGATCACCGGCATCGTGCTCGGCATGCTGATGGTGGTGCCGATCGGGCTGCTGTACTTCAGCTCGATGATGTGACGGCGGTGTCCGCCACCCGCCGCTCGATGACCGCCATCACGAGGATCGAGATCATCGCGACCGCGGCGAGCCCGATCGTGAGGATCGCCAGGCCGTCGAAGAGCAGCCACTCGGCGAAGACGCCGCCCAGGACGTTGCCGAGCAGGTAGCCCGCCCCCACGACCACCGAGTACACCCCCATGATGAGGCCCCGGTCCTCGCGGAACTCCGACGAGATGTCGCTGAGGTGGGTGAGGGCGGCGGGAGTGAACCCCGCCTCGAGGAACATCCCCGCGATCACGATCGGGATCGCGACCGCCAGCGGCGCGCCGCGGTTGAGCAGCAGCAGTCCGATCGAGGCGACGACGGCGCCCGCGACGGTGACGAAGAGGGTGGGGATCGTCGGCAGGCGGCCGATGAAGAACGCCCACGCCACGATGCACAGGCTGAAGACGAGCACGTAGACGCCGAGGACGGCGGAGAGGCCCGCCTCGTTGTCGGCGAAGGCGCCGGGGAGGAGCTGGCCCTCGGCGGTGCGATCGCCGGCCAGCACGAAGGTGATCTGCGAGGTGACCCACGTGCCGAGGATGGCGTTGACCGCGATCCATGCCGGCAGGAAGGCGAGCAGGCGCGGTTGGCCGATGATCCGGATGCGCTCACGGACGCCACGGGCCTGCCGAGGGGCCGCGCCCGCGGCATCCGGTCGCACGAACACGAACACCAGGAGGGATGCCGCGAGGTAGACGGCGGCGAGCACGACGAACGACCACAGTCCCCACGCTCCGTACAGGAGCGGACCGGTCACCGCCCCGAGCGCAATGCCGCCGGAGGACGACAGCTCGTAGATGCTCGTCACGCGTCCCCGCCGCATCCGGTCGTCGTCGCTGGCGTCGGCGAGGAGGCCGAGGGTCGCGGGGGCGGCGATCGCGGCTCCCGCCCCGTCGAGGAGGCGGGAGGTCGCGACGACGGCGATCACGAGGGCGGCGGAGGGCGCGACGGCGATCAGCGAGGCACCGGGCGTGATGAGGATGCCGGCGGCGGCGAGCAGCGGCGCCGCGATGAGGAAGACGCGACGCCCCCGCCGGTCGCTCGCCGACCCCGCGATGGGGGCGAGGACGAGCTCGGCGAGGAAGCTCAGCCCCGAGAGCACACCGAGGATGAGGGCGCCGACGGGCGCTCCGGCACGAGCGAGGTCGACGAAGTAGGCCCCGAGCGCCAGAGCACCGGCGGCCGACGCGGTGCGCAGGAGGAACTGGGCGACCAGCACCGCCGGCGTGCCCACCGGGCGCGCCGCCGTGCGGGGAGCTGCCACCCTCAGACCGTCACGAGCACTTTGAGCGCGTCGCGCGCGTCCATCGCGGCGTACCCGGCGGGCACGTCGTCGATCGGCATCGTGACGTCGAAAACGCGACCGGGCTCGATCGTGCCCTCGAGCACCTGCGGGATGGCGTCCTCGATGTAGGCGCGCACCGGCGCGGGGCCGCCCGTGAGGGTGAGGTTCCGCCCGAAGAGCGACCGGAACCCGACCCCGGCCTCTTCGTACTGGGGCACGCCGACGCGCGAGATCACCCCGCCGGTCCGCGCGACGCGATACGACTGCTCGTAGGCCGGCATGTGCCCGACCGCCTCGAGCACGGCGTGGCTGCCGAGGCCGTCGGTGATGGCCAGCACCCGCTGGACTCCCTCATCACCGCGCTCGGGCACCACGTGGGTCGCGCCCCATTCGACGCCGAGGTCGGTGCGCGCGCGGTGACGGCCCATCAGGATGATCGTCTCGGCGCCCAGCTGCTTCGCCGCAAGCACCGCTGACAGCCCGACCGCGCCGTCGCCGACGACGGTGACGGTCTGGCCGGGGCGCACCCGGGCCATGAACGCGGCGTGATAGCCGGTGAGGTACACGTCCGACAGGGTGAGGAGTGACGGGAGCACCGGGGTGTCATCCTCGGTCACCCCCGGCACGGGGACGAGGCTGCCGTCGGCGAGGGGGATGCGGGAGAGCTCGGCCTGCAGGCCGGCGGTCTGGCGCGTGGCGTAGAAGCCGCCGTGCGGGCAGGCCGTCTGGAAACCGTCGCGGCAGGTGGGGCAGGTGTTGTCCGACCAGGCGAAGGGGGCGATGACGAGGTCGCCCTTCTTCACTGTGGTCACCTCTGGTCCGGTCTCCTCGACGACGCCCAGCAGCTCGTGTCCCATGCTCTGGCCGTGAGAAGACGGCCTCATCGAGTGATACGGGTGCAGGTCGGAGCCGCAGATGCAGGTGCGGACGGTCCGCACGATCGCGTCGGTCGGATGCTGGATGACGGGATCGGCGACCTCTTCGACGCGCACGTCGCCGGCGCCGTACATGATGGTGGCCTTCATCGCGTTCTCCCCTGCAGCGTCATGTGTTCATCGAAGCACAGCGCGAGCGGCCCCGGTCGCGTCGCGCGCGCTTCGGCCGGCGACCCGTCGAGAACGGCGGCCCGGCGTCGACCGAGACCGCCGAATTTGACGGGTCGTGACGCACGCGGGGCCAGGCGCACACCGCCCACTACGCTCGACCCATGGAGGAATGGGAAGACGATGCGGCGGCGACGCTCGAGCGCCTGAGCGGATCGAAGATGGCGGATGCGTACGTGGGCACCATCCGGATCCTCTCCCTCACACCGCCCACCCTCCGCCGGCGCTACCAGACCTGCACGATGGACCTGGCGCTCGAAGCGCCGGGGCTCGAGAGCGAGACCCTTCAGACCGAGGTCGTGCTCGACAAGCGGTACTGGCCCGCCGTGGGAACCGTGCTGCGGGCGCGCATCTCGCGGCGGAAGCCCCGGATGATCGACGCCGACTGGGAGGCGCTCGCGCGCCGGTGAGCACGCGCCGGCCGCCCGCGACGCCTGGGAAACCGCGGTGCAGAGTCGCTGGGGTTGCCGTATCGCGTTGACGTGCCGGCGGGCGACCGGTTCGATCGAGTCATGAGCCGCCCCGCCTCCCCCGCCGTCCGTCGCACGGTATCGACCGCTGTGTTCCTGCTGGGCGCGCTCTACACCGGCCTCGTCCTCTGGGTCACGCTTCGCCCGCTGCCGTGGGCGACGGAAGGGTCGGAGGCGCGGTGGGGCATCCTCAACCCGGCGGCCTGGACCGATGAAGCGGCCTGGACCGACGGGCGGAGCCTCGAGATCGTGCTCAACGTCCTGATGTTCGTGCCGATCGGGGTCGCGACCGGCCTGCTCCTGCGAGGTGTGCTCGCGCTCGCACTGCCGCTCCTTCTCACCCTCGGGATCGAGCTGGCGCAGATCCCCCTCGACCGCATCTCGCACCCGCGGGACCTCCTCGCCAACGGGCTGGGCGCCGTCGTCGGTGTGGCGGTGGCGGCCGTCATCCGTCGTCACCCCGCCTGGCCCGGCCGGGCACGGCGTCAGTCGAACGTGTCCGTCCAACAAGCGATGTCGACCCCGTGATTGTCGGGCGAGGCGAGCGACCACCATCGCGGTGCGTACGAGTCATCGGCCAGTCTCCCGCCGGCGGCGAGCGCCGCGTCCACCCGCGCCCGCGCCTGATCGGCGGGAACGAACACGTCGAAGTGCGTCCGCCCGCGACCCGGAGCATCGCCGGTGATCGGATTGAACGCCAGCGGCGGTCCTGCGCGTAACGGGTCGACCGCGTCGGTGTCGCCGAGCGGGTCGTAGCCGAGCGCCGCCAGGAAGAACGGTCGCGAGTCCACTCCGGAGTGCTGCGCGACGTAGACGCCGACGGTCTGCACGAGCGACGGATCGGCGACGAGCCCCCGCTGCGTCGCCGCCGCAGAGACCGCAGCGGCGAAAGCCGGGCAGCGCGCGGGGATGCCGTCGAGATCGCGGTACGGCACCCGGACGACGACCGCTTCCGGACGGAGGTCGATGTCGGGAAGGATGCCGAACCGCTCAGCGGCGTCGAGGATGTCGCCCACGAGTGCAGCGGTGTCGCGCAGCGAGGGCGAGCGCCAGACCGCCTGCGGGCCCGTGCTGGTCACCCGCCACTGTGCGACATCCGTCGCCGCGTGAAAGGCCGCCGGTGTGATCGTGCCGGTCCGGCCGTCGTCGTCGGTCATGTTCCTCCCCCGCCCGGGCCGCGCCCGGCTCGCGATCTCACCAAGGACGGGCTCACGCTACTCCGAAGCCCGGACGATGGCGCCGTTCCGGGGCATCGATCCGGCGAACCTGATCGGTCGCGCGCGAGCGCGCGTGGGGTCGAGATCGTCCATCGCCTGGACGTGCAGATGCGGCTCGGTGCTGTTCCCGGAGTTGCCGCAGCCGGCGATCGCATCTCCGATGCCGACGTCCCGGCCCGCGGTCACCGTGATGCTCGACGCCGCGAGGTGGCAGAGGGCGACGACCGCGTCTCCGGCCTGGATGATCACGTGGTTTCCCGCCAGCGTCCGCCACCCCGCGGCGACGCGTCGTCGTTGGGTCACCGCATAGGCGATCGACCGCAACCCCCGGTGGGCGGGATGATCCGGCTCCCCGTCATGCACGTCGACGACGGTTCCGGCGACCGGCGAGAGGATCGGGCGCCCGAATCCGGGGAACGCCTCGGCGGGCTCGGTGCGCAGGAGCGATCGCAGGGTGAACGGGGCGGAGCGACCGTCAGGGCCGACCGGGACGAAGTCGATCGCGAACGACGATGCGAACGCGCGCGTGCCGTGGCTGGGCACCCGATCGGCGGGGCTGTTCTGCACGCGCCAGCACCCTTCGAAGGGGTAGGCCAGCTCGACGACGTCGTCCATCACGCGACAGTATCCGAGGGGGCTGGGCCATCCGAGGGGTCTGGGCCGGCCGAGGGGGCTGGGCCGGCCGAGGGGGCTGGGCCGGATCCCCTCTCGGCCGGGTGCGGGGCGCGGCGGGACAACAGGGCGCGCGCCGTCAGGGCCGTACCGCGGTCATCGTCGTCGAGGAGCGCCGTCAACGCCACGACCGCCTCTGACCCGGGGATCATTCCGAGCGCGGCCGCCACCCGCCGGCGGGTGTGCGGATCGGCGTCCTCCAGCACGGCGACCAGGGCGGTGACCGCCACTCGGGCGAGATCCCGGTCGCGCACGAGGCTCACGAGGACGTCGGCTGCGGCGACATCATCCGCTCCGGCGCGGATGAGATCGACGAGGCGCGGCAGGGCCGCCGGGTCTCCGAGTCGCCCGCGGGTCAGGATGGCCCGTGCGCGCACCCGTGGGTCGTCGCTGTCGTCCGCCGCGGCGATCGCCTCTCGCGCGGCGGGGCTGCCGATCTTCTCGAGCGCATCGAGGGCGCGTCGTCGTGAGAGCTCGTCGGGCGCATAGAGCGCCTGCACGAGCGCGGGGAGCGCGGCGTCACCGATGCGCGAGAGCGCCCACTGCAGCGCCCCGGCCGCGTCGGCGTGCGGTTCGCGCAGGAGCGCGGCGACCAGCACGGTGGCATCCTGATCGGTGGCCCCTCTCGTCAGCGCGGTGCGCTGTCGCTGCGACGGGGCGGGGCTCTCCAGATCCCGGATGAGCCCGACGGTGTGAAGGACATCTGTCCAGGACCGCGGCTGGGAGTCGTTCACCGCACGAAGCCGGGCGACGAGCTCTTCCGTGCGGGCGATGCTCTCCTCGGCCCGCGCGATGACCTGTGCGATCAATCGGGACGGGTCGAAGGCGGCATCGTCGAGCACCTCGGCGATCTGCGAAAGAGACAGCCCGAGAGAGCGCAGCGCTTCAACATGCAGGAGACGCTCGAGGTCGGCCTCGGTGTACGAGCGGTAGTTGCCCATGGTCCGTCCGGTCGGGGTCACCACTCCGATGCGGTCGTAGTGGCGCAGCATCCGGGTGCTGAGTCCCGACTGCCGCGCCACCTCGCCGATGAGCACGCCTACTCCGCCGAGGGCGCTGCGCGCAACGCGACGGCACGCTTGGCCTCGTGGACCGCGGATTCGAACGACTCGTCGGGGTCGTCGATCAGGGCGACGGTCGCCAGAGCATGCGCGCTGATCGCCTCATCCGAGGATCGAGCCGCCCTCTCGACGCTCGCCCGGGCCGGGTCGCCGAGCGCGGCGAGCGCACGACTGAGCCGCCGCTGCGTCTCCGCATCGCCTCGGCCGAACTGTGCGGTGAGGCTCGCCGCCAACGCCGCCTCGGATCCCGCGGGCACGAGCCCTGCGGCCGCGCGCCAGGCGGCAGCGGCGACCTCGTCGTCGGGATCGGCGAGGAGTGCCGGGGTGATCGCGGGCCAGGTGGCGGGATCGGCGATCTTCGAGAGCGTGTGCAGGGCCTGACTCCGCGCCTGGGCGACGTCGGATTGGAGCTGGGGCACCAGCGCATCGAGTGTCTGGGCCCGATCCTGCCGCACGAGCGCCCACGTCAGCATGTCGCGGACGAAGAAGTCGGGTTCGACCGCGCAACGATCGACGAGCACGTCGATCCAGGCCGGATCGGGGTGGGTTCCCGCCGTCAGCGCCGCCTGCAGACGCCGCGACGCATCGGTCACGGCGAGCGCCGCCCGCAGGTTCGTCGCTCGCTGATGTTCTGTCGTATCTGTCATGTGCGACCTCCGCACCCAGTCGACACCCTGTCACAGTGAGAAGGTCAAGCGCACCGATCAGTCGACGGTCGCGAAGACCGCGTTCCGCCAGGGGTCGTCGAAAGAGAGTCCCCGGCCGTCGTCGCGCACCGCGACGCCGTGGTGGCGCAGACGCTCACCGAGTTCGCCGAGGTCGTCGGCACCGGGGAGCACAAGGTCGACGCGCCCGAGCCCGAGCGCCGGCATGCGCGGGCCGGCACCGCGCGAGTTCCATACGTTCATCGCCATGTGGTGGTGGTAGCCGCCCGCGCTGACGAAGAGGGCCGAATCCCGGAAGGCGGCGGTCTCGGCGAAACCGAGCCCATCGACGTAGAACGCCCGCGCGCCGGCGATGTCGCCCACCGACAGATGTACGTGCCCTACCGCGGCGGCATCACGCGCGGTCGCGCCCGCCGCCGCATCCTCCGTCAGATGCTCGCGAAGGAACCCGTTGGGGTCGAGGAAGAGCGTTCCCATCTCGATGCGTCCGTGGGTCCACGACCACTCGGTGCGCTCCCGATCCCAGTACAGCTCGATGCCGTTTCCCTCGGGGTCGGTGAAGTAGAACGCCTGGCTGACCAGGTGATCGGCGCTGCCGGTGAAGGTCTGCGGCGCCTGACGCGCCACCGAGTACACCGCGGCGGCGAGCGCCGCCTGCGATTCGAACAGGATGGCCGTGTGGTACAGCCCGGCAGCACCCTGCGGCGCATGACGGAGCTCGGGCGCATGGACGAGGATGACGATGGGTCGCCCCGCGCGCCCGAGAGTGACGGTGTCGCCCTCGGCGCTCAGCACCTCGAGGGTCACGACATCGCGGTAGAACCACGTCATTCCGTCGAGGTCGCCGACGAGAAGGGTCACCGGGCCCATCGCCGTATCGTCGGCGATGAGGGAAGAGGTCTGGCCCGCGGCATCCATGTGCTGTTCAACCCTCGCGGGCGGGCCGGCATTCCTCCGGGGCGCTCGCGCTGCGTCGCCGCGAACTCCCCAAGAACCCATATCGAAACCGCGCCCGATGTGTCTACTGTCGTCTCAGGTGCGCGCCCCGATGACCGCGCCGCCCACCCAGGCACTCGATGAAGAGGAGACCCGCATGAAGAAGCTCATCAATGCCCCCGCCACGGTGCTCGCTGACGCGCTGCGAGGGGTGGAAGCCGCCCATCCCGAACTCGAGGTCGACCACGAGAACCGCCTGGTCCTGCGGCCGACCGCCGGCACCGAAGGCCAGGTCGCGCTCGTCTCGGGCGGCGGCTCGGGCCACGAGCCGTTGCACAGCGGTTTCGTCGGCCCGGGCATGCTCGCCGCCGCCTGCGCGGGCGAGATCTTCACCTCGCCCACCCCCGACCAGATGCTCGCCGCGGCGACGAAGGTGAACACCGGCGCCGGGGTGCTCTTCATCGTGAAGAACTACACCGGAGACGTGCTGAACTTCGAGATGGCCGCCGACCTCGCGAAGGACGAGGGGATCGAGACCGCCTCGGTCATCGTCGCAGACGACGTCGCCGTGCAGGACTCGACCTGGACCGCCGGGCGCCGTGGCATCGGCGGCACCGTCATCGTCGAGAAGGTCGCCGGCGCCGCCGCGGCCGAAGGCCGCTCGCTCGCCGAGGTCGCCGAAGTCGCCGAGAAGGTCTCGAAGGCGAGCCGCTCCATGGGCGTCGCCCTCACCAGCTGCACCGTCCCGGCGGCGGGCAAGCCGAGCTTCGACCTGCCCGAGGACGAGATCGAGATGGGCGTCGGCATCCACGGCGAGCCGGGGCGCAAGCGCGTGCCGCTCGCGAGCGCCCACGACATCGCCGGAGAACTCGTGGCGTCGATCACCGACGACCTGGACTTCACCGGCACGCCGGTGATCGCCCTGCTCACCGGTCTCGGCGGCACGCCGCTCATCGAGCTCTACGTCGTCTACGCCGAGGTCGCCGCAGCGTTGAAGGAGCGCGGCATCGAGGTCGCCCGGTCGCTCGTCGGCGATTACATCACGAGCCTCGACATGGCGGGATGCTCGCTGACGCTGACCCAGGCGGACGACGAGACGCTACGCCTCTGGGATGCCCCCGTGAACACCACAGGCCTGCGGTGGGGGGCCTGAGATGACGGATGCCGTCACCACTGCCGCGCTCGGCGACTGGATCCGTCGAGCCGCCGCCGCGCTGAGCGAGAACGCCGACTACCTCACCCAGCTCGACTCGGCGATCGGCGACGCCGACCACGGCACCAACATGAACCGGGGGTTCACCGCGGTGACGGCGAAGCTCGAGGCGAGCAAGTCCGCCGACATCCCGGCCCTGTTCAAGACCGTCGGGATGACGCTCATCTCGTCGGTCGGCGGGGCGAGCGGGCCGCTCTACGGCACCCTGTTCCTCGAGATGGGCAAGAATGCGCCCGCCGGCGGGGAGATGAGCGCGGGCGACCTCGAGACAGCGCTGCGCGCGGGGGTCGCCGGTGTGGTCGCGCGCGGGCACGCCGAGGCAGGCGACAAGACGATGATCGATGCGTTCGATCCGGCCGTCGAGGCGCTGTCGGCCTCGGTGGCCGCGGGCGGGTCGGCGGCCGATGCGGTCACGGCGGCGGCCGAGGCGGCGAAGAAGGGATCGGATGCCACCGAGCCGCTCGTCGCACGCAAGGGGCGCGCCTCGTATCTCGGTGAGCGCAGCGCCGGGCACATCGACCCCGGTTCGGTCTCGGCCACGATCCTGCTGAGGACGCTCGCCGAGGCGTTGAAGGAGTCTGCCGGGTGATCGGTTTCGTCGTCGTCTCGCACAGCCGCGCGCTCGCGGAGGCCGCGGTCGACCTCGCGATGCAGATGGTGCACGACGATCCGCCGCCGGTGCGGATCGCCTCCGGCGCGATGGGCGGGTTCGGCACCGACGCCGCCGCGATCGCTGAGGCGATCGACGAGCTGTCGGACGCCGATGGAGTCCTCGTCATGACCGACCTGGGGTCGGCGGTGCTGAGCGCCGAGCTCGCCCTCGACCTTCGGGAGTCGACGCAGCCGGTGCGCATCAGCGACGGGCCGTTCGTCGAGGGCATGACGGCGGGCATCGTGCGGGCCCTTTCGGGCGCCACGCTCGACGAGGTGGCCGCCGAGGCGCGGGGGGCGCTGGCGGCGAAGCGGCGGGACGACGGCGCGGAGTCCGCGGCGCCGGCGGCGCCGCCGGCGGGCGAAACCCCGTCCGCCGATGCGCCGGCTCCCGGTCGTGTGGTCGCCGAGGAGACCCTCGTCAACGAGGTCGGCCTGCACTCCCGGCCTGCGGCGACCCTGGTGCGCAGTGTGAGGACGTTCACGGCCGACATCCGGATCTCCAACGCCACCTCGGGAGCGGGGCCGGTGAAGGCCAACAGCATGGTGGGCCTGCTGTCGCTCGGCGCAGCGAAGGGCGACACCCTGCGGATCGAGGCGGACGGCCCGGACGCCGAGCAGGCCGTGGCCGCCCTGCGGGAGCTGGTCAGGGACGGGTTCGGCGAGAACGACTGAGGCGGCGCCGTTCTCGCCGTCGATGATGTCTGGGGTAGATGATTAACTGCATCAAGCACTCGAGAGACGTGCATCCTGGAGGACTTGGAGGAGCCATGGCACCCGTACGAGAGATCACGCACGATGCACTCGTTGCTCGCCGCGAAGCGATCCTCGATCGCCTCAACCTGAGTCGCACTGAGTTCGAGGCCAGAATCGTCGCAGCAGCTCTCACCCCGGAGGAGTGGGATGCAAAGGACGAACTCGAGGGGATTGAGTTCCTACTCGGCAATGACTGATGGCAAACCCTGATCTGGATCTGCAGACGCGGTCAGCCGAATTCGCAGATGAGGTTCAGAGCACGCTCCGGCAGGTGCTTCCCGGGACCATACGCGTCGTGTCAGTGACGACACCGCATTCTCATCGGTATTGGGTTCGACCCGACGATCCCGCCCACGGCAACCGGATTCCGCTCTACGTAGACGGCGACCACCTCGCGGACCTGACGGCGGAAATGTACCTCAGCATGGATCGGCGCGACGAGTATCTCAAGACCGTCTTGTCCAAAATGGCAGTGCACTCGACACTCGATCGGCAGCCCTTGATGCGCCTTGAGTTCGACGCAGCAATGCACACGACGCCCACCACCCACTGGCATGTGCACGCCGAGCGAGGAGCCCTCTCTCACTTGCTCGCTCGATCCCATGCCGTACGGCCAGGCGAAGTGACAGCACCGCATCAGCTCTCATCTCTCCACTTTCCCGTTGGTGGTGAACGTTTTCGCCCATGTCTTGAGGACTTCTTGCAGTTCCTCATCCAGGAATGCGGCATCGATTCACTCGAGGGCTGGCGTGACGCACTCGTTGAGGGTCGAGAACGGTGGCGGCGTCGACAGATCAGGGCGGTGACGCGAGATGCCCCAGCGGAGGCAGCCGAGGTGCTCCGTGGCCTTGGTTGGAGGGTCGAGGAACCGCAAGCTGGGGCTGGGTATGAGAACCTCCGGACCTTGACGACGTGGTGACACGCCAGACGAACGGGGAGCTGGACGAGCGCAGCACCGGGCCACGGGCAACAGCGCGGACTGCCCGGCCGTGACCGCGGGAACGCTCGGCGCTACGGTCTGAGCATGGCATTCGAGATCGGCGCCGCGAGCGCCGCCGACGTCACGATGATGGCCGAGTGGGCCGTCACCGAGGGATGGAACCCCGGCGTCACCGACGCGCACGCCTTCGCCGTCGCCGACCCCCGCGGGTTCCTGATCGGGCGGCTGGACGGCGAGCCCGTGACATCCATCTCGGTCGTCCGGTACGGCGACGACTTCGGCTTCCTGGGGATGTACATCGCCCGAGCCGACGTACGGGGGCGCGGTCTCGGCTTCCAGACATGGCAGGCCGGGATGGACCGGATGACCGGTCGCGTCGTCGCCCTCGATGGGGTCGTCGCCCAGCAGGACAACTACCGTCGGTCGGGATTCGTCCCGGCCTGGACGAACATCCGGTACGAAGGGTCGCCGGTGCCCACGCCCGCGCCCTCCGGCGTGCGGGTCGTCGATGCGCGGGAGATCCCCTTCGACCGTCTCGCCGCCTACGACCGACGCTGCTTCGGAGCGCCCCGCGACGCCTTCCTCGCCGCCTGGGTGAGTTTGCCGGCCCGCAGCGCCCGGGTCGCGCTGCGGGGCGAGGAGATCGTCGGTTTCGCGGTGCTCCGCGACGCGGCCGCCGCCTCGCGGCTCGGCCCCGTCTTCGCCGAGGGCGAGTCGGTGGCGTCGGCGCTCGTGAGCGCGCTCGCCGACGACCGTGGAGCGGGGAAGGTCGCCGTCGACGTGCCCGGTGTCAACGCACGTGCCGTGGCGTGGGCGCAGGCGCACGGGTGGTCGCCGTCGTTCGAGACCGCGCGCATGTACACGGGCGAGGCACCGGCGATCGAGACGGCCGGCATCTTCGGCATCACCAGCCTTGAGCTGGGGTGAGGCAGAGGGTGGCGATCCGGATGCCGCGGAGCGGCGGTCGGGCGTAGCGTGTGGGGTACGACGACGAAGGAGACGATCGTGAACGACAGGTCCACGCCCGACAAGGGCGAGTACACCGACGAAGAGACGCGAGACGGTCGCTTCACCCATCACGACGGCGAGGTGCCGGGGCAGTACGAGGACGCCGAGCGCGCCGATGGCACGCGCACCGCGGATGGCCGCGAGGTACCCGGCGAGTACGAGGACGCCGAGGGGCGGGGCGGTTCGCACAACCGCCATCCCGACGAGACCCCGGGCGCATACACCGATGTCGACGGGAGCGAGCACCGGTAGGCGTGTCCGTCGCGCGCTGCGCGGCGCGGCGTCGCGGCCGAGACGAGGACGATCGGTCGAGGAGAGGATGGACCGGCCCGGATAGTACGCGCCTCGACCGATCGTCCTCGCGCCGCAGGCAGGCCCGCTCCTGGCTTCGTCGGTAGGGTGAGCCCGTGAGCGAGGACAGCACGGTGGGAACCCGATCCGGTGACCGTGGCGACCCGGCGCTGCCGCAGCATCCGGATGTCGCCCTGTGGCGCACCGCGACCCGCGCGGATGTGGATGCCATCCACGGTATCTTCGCGGCGGCGGACGCCGTCGACCATCCGTCGTGGGTCACTCCGCGCGAGGAGATCGCCGACACCTTCGACCTCCCCCACATCGACCATGCCCGCGACACCCTGATCGGGTTCGCAGAGGACGGCCGAGCGATCGCCGCCGGCAGCTCCTTCCTGCATCCGTCGAGGAACGAGAAACTCAGCGTCCACCTGGCCGGATCGGTGCATCCCGACTGGCGGCGGCGGGGCATCGGGCGGGAGTTGTTCGACTGGCAGAACACGCGCGCCGAACAGCAGGTGGCAGACGCGGCGGCGTCGCTCGCCGAACCGCTTCCCGTCGAGCTGAAGACCTACGCCGAGGCCGTCAACGCCGGCCACCAGGCTCTCGCCGCCGCGTTCGGGTTCGCCCCGGAGCGGTGGTTCGCGACGATGGTCCGACAGCGATCGGAGGTCCCCGACGTCACGCAGCCCGACGGTGTCGAGGTCGTCGCGTATTCGAGCGATCGAGAAGATGACGCCCGCGAGGCACGCAACGACGCGTTCCGCGACCACTGGGGCAGCCTCCCCTCGACCCGCGAGGGATGGGCGAAGTTCGTCGGCAGCGAGTTCTTCCGCGCCGACCTGTCACGGGTCGTGCTCGACGGCGACCGGCGGATCATCGCGTTCTGCCTGGTCACCGTGAACCACGACGACTGGGAGGCGCGGGGCCGCAGCAACGCGTACATCGACCTCATCGGCGTCGTGCGCGACCGGCGTCGGCAGGGACTCGCGCCGCTGGTGATCTCCCGCGCCCTCCACGCGATCGCCGATGCCGACATCGACGAGGCGATCCTCGACGTCGACACCGAGAGCCCGACGGGTGCGAACACCCTCTACTCGGGGCTGGGTTTCGTCGCCGAGGAGCGGTCGGTCGCGCTCGTCCGGCATCTCTAGTGGTGGAAGCTGCCTGCTTCCTCCTCTGACATCGGCACCGTGATGGGGTGGCTGTCGAAGTGCGCGATGGCGGCACGGTAGTCGTCCATCAGCAGCGACGCCTCGTCGCGGCCGAACCCGTGGCGGACGAGGATGCGCTGCACCACCGTGTTCTCGCAGTCGGCGGGAAGCGAGTACGCCGGCACGAGCCATCCGCGCGTGCGGAGGCGATCCGCGAGATCGAACAGGGTGAAGGGCGCCTCCTGCCCGGCTTTCAGCCGCCACGAGATCGCAGGGATGCCGTCGGCCGGCGACCCGTCATGGATGATCTCGAAGGGGCCGAGCTCCGCGATCTCGGCGGCCAGGTGCTGCGCGGTGTCATAACAGGACTGCTGTACCCGCCGGTATCCCTCCCGCCCGAGACGGAGCAGCAGGTAGTACTGGGCGACGACCTGCCCGGCCGGGCGGGAGAAGTTCAGCGCGAAGCTCGGCATGTTGCCGCCGAGGTAGTTGACGTCGAAGATCAGGTCCTTCGGCAGATCGGCGGCGTCGCGCCAGATGATCCACCCGACCCCGAGCGGGGCGAGCCCGAACTTGTGCCCGCTGGCGTTGATCGACTTCACCCGCGGCAGCCGGAAGTCCCAGACCAGGTCGGGGGTGACGAACGGCGCGAGGAAGCCACCGCTCGCGGCGTCGACGTGCATCGGCACGTCGAGTCCCGTGTCGCGTTCGAGCTGATCGAGGGCGTCGCTGATCGCGCTCACCGGCTCATATGCGCCGGTGAAGGTCACCCCGAGCGTCGGCACGACCCCGATGGTGTTCTCGTCGACCCGGGCGAGGGCTTCCTCGGGGGTCATCAGCAAGCGGTCATCCGCCATCGGAACCTCGCGCAGCTCCACGTCCCAGTACCGCGCGAACTTGTGCCAGCACACCTGCACCGGTCCGGTGACGAGGTTCGGGCGGTCGGCGGGCAGGCCCGCGGCGCGGCGACGCTCACGCCATTTCCACAGCAGCGCCATCCCGCCGAGCATCGCGGCCTCGCTCGAGCCGGTCGTCGAGGTGCCCATGGTGGCGGCGGCTTCGGGTGAGTTCCACAGGTCGGCGATGATGTGCACGCAGCGCTCTTCGATCGCCGCCGTCTGCGGGTACTCGTCCTTATCGACCATGTTCTTGTCGATCGACCGCGCCATGATGTCCTGGATCTGAGGCTCCAGCCAGGTCTGGCAGAAGGTTGCGAGGTTCTGGCGCGAGTTGCCGTCGAGCATGAGCTCGTCGACCACGATCTGGTGCGCGCGGTCGGGCAGGTGCTCGTCGTCGGGGATGCGGTACTTCGGCAGAGCGCTTGCGGCGTACGGCGAGGCGAAGACCTCGTCGAGGAGTTCGTCTCTGAGCGACTTCCGGGTGTGCAGCACGTGCGTCCTCCTCGGATCGCCGTCGTTGCGCGATTCTCGCGGCGAAGGATGACGACGGCCGACCTTCCGCCATCGTGCCGGTGTTCACAGGCGAGAACCAGCATTGGAGGGTTTCTGGCAGGCTGGGGCGGGGCGCGGGGGGACCGACGCTCGACACGAGAGAACTCACACACACCAGGGGAGTCATCCATGGAGATCGCCGGAGTCGTCGGCATCCTGATCATCGTCGGCATCGCGGTCGTGGCCGCGGTCGTCATCGGGCTGGTCGCACTGCTGTTCGCACGCAGCTGGATCAAGGTCGCCCGCGCCGACGAGGCCCTGGTGATCTCGGGGCGCAAGCAGAAGGTGCAGAGTACGGTGCTGGCCGCCGATGGCACGAGCTCGTCGGAGATGTCGGAGTCGCCGGTGACGGTGATCGTCAACGGCAAGTCGCTGGTGAATCCGATCACCCAGCGCCACGAGATCATCTCGCTGCGCTCGCGTCAGGTGTCGCTGAATGCCGAAGCGCAGTCGCTCGACAACGTCACACTGAACGTGGACGGGGTGGCGATCGTGAAGATCGGCTCCGACCCGCTGTTCGTGCGCCGCGCGGCGGAGCGCTTCGCCTCGCAGGACGCCGCGATCGAGCAGTTCACCACCGAACAGCTCGAGGGTGCCCTCCGCGGCATCGTCGCGACCCTCTCGGTGGTCGAGCTCATGCGTGAGCGCAAGAAGTTCTCCGACCAGATCGCCGCCGACGTCTCGCACGAGCTCGCCGAGCAGGGTCTCATCCTCGACTCGTTTCAGATCAAGGGCATCACCGACGCGGTGGGCTACATCCAGTCGCTCGGTGCTCCCGAGATCCAGGCGAAGCGCCAGGCGGCAGAGATCGCCCAGACCAACGCCGACCGTGCGATCAACCAGAAGATCATCACGAACAAGGAAGCGAACCTCGTCGAGCAGACCGCCCTCGACACCAATACCGCCAACGCGGACGCGGGTGTCGGCCGGGCGCGGGCCGAGGCCGAGCAGGCCGAGTACCTCGCCCGCGCCCAGGCCGAGCAGGCTGTTCTTCAGCAGCAGGCCGAGAACAAGCAGGCCCAGCTGGATGCCGATGTCAAGCGTGTCGCGGACGCGCAGCGCTACGAGGCCGAGACCCGCGCGCAGGCCGAGCTGTACACGCGCGAGCGAGCGGCCGAGGCTGCGGCGATCGAGCAGGTGAAGCAGGCCGAGGCGCGTACGCGCATCGCCGAGCAGCAGGCCGAAGCCGATCGCGCCCGCGCCGCCGGTGAGGCCGCGGCGGCAGAGTCCAAGGCGACCGGTGAGGCGAACGCGCTGCGCTCCCTCGCGGATGCCGAGGCCACCGCGCGGCGCCTGCGCGCCCAGGCCGAGGCCGACGCGATCCGCGCCGAGGGCGAGGCACGCGCCGCGGCGGTGCAGGCCGAGGCCCAGGCCATCGCTTCGAACCAGGAAGCCTTCCTCTCGCAGCGGGTACTCGACGTGCTGCCCTCGATCATGGCCGAGTTCGCCAAGGGCTACTCCACGATCGGCAACGTCTCGATCATCGGCAGCTCGGGCGACGACGGCGCATCGGATGTCGTGGGCGGCGACAGCGCGAAGGCGCTGCGCTCGGTCTTCGACAGCGTCGAGTCGGCCACCGGGCTCGACCTGGCCGCGATCATCCAGGGCCAGGCGGTCGGCCGGGGAATCGGGAGCGGGATGACGGGGGCGGCGGCGCCGGCCTCCGCGGCGGCTGCATCCGCACCGGCGCGCACGCCGGCGGCAACGCGCGACTCCGTGGACGACGCCGTCGGCGACTGACGGAGGACCGGAGGCGTCAGAGCGACCCGTCGGGCTCGGGCAGCATCCAGTTCGTAGCGAGTGCCGTCGCGCCACGCAAGGCCCACGCGGACAGGCCCGCTCCGGCATAGCGTCAGAGCATGACTGACCTCTTCGCTCCCCGGCACGCCATCGTGACCGCGTCCGACTCCGGCATCGGTGCTGCCACGGCCATCGCCCTCGCCGAGGCGGGGCTGGATGTCGGGATCACCTGGCACTCCGATAAGGACGGCGCCGAGCAGACCGCTGCAGAGGTGCGCGCCCGCGGGTCGCGCGCTGTGGTGACCCGGTTCGACGCCACCGACCTCGAGGGCGCCGCGTCGGTCATCGACGCGCTCGCCGACGACCTCGGTGGCGTGGACGTCTTCGTCAACAACGCGGGCGGCGGGTCGGGTGGCCCGTTCCTCGACCTGGACCTCGAGGCGTGGCGGAAGGACGTCGTCCTGAACCTCGACGGCGCCTTCGTGGGTATGCAGGCTGCGGCGCGCCGAATGGTCGCCGCGGGTCGCGGCGGGCGGATCATCGCCGTCACGAGTGTGCACGAGCACCAGCCTCGGGTGGGAAGTGCCGCCTACGTCGCGTCCAAGCACGGTCTGGGCGGACTTGTGAAGACGATGGCGCAGGAGTTGGGCGAGTACGGCATCACGGTCAACGCGCTCGGTCCGGGAGAGATCGCCACCCCCCTCAACGACATGGACGCCGAAGAGGCCGAGAAGACGCATCGTCCCGGCATCCCTCTCGGTCGTCCGGGGCGTCCCGAAGAGATCGCGGCCGTCGCGGCGTTCCTCGCTTCGCCCGCCGCCTCGTATGTGACCGGGGCGAGCTGGGTCGTCGACGGAGGGATGCTGCAGATGGGCCCGCAGGCGGGGTCGCACCTCACCTCGGACGAGTGGCGTCGCGCCGGCAGTTGAGGTCGGGCGGCCTCACCCCTTGCCGATCCGCGGATCGCTGGGTACTGTCGAGATCCCCGACGGAAGGATGTCGATCATGAGAGCCTACGTACGCTGAAGTACCAAAACGAGCCCCCGCCCGATGTGATCGAGCGGGGGCCTCGTCGTCGGGCGCCGTAGAGGAGCCGGTCGCGCGGCGGTGCCTCGGCGTCGTGCCCTTCACTGGGCCCCAGCCAGGCGAACCCGATGATGTCACCGTCGATCTCTGCGACGCGGATCGCCATGTCGTCGCGTCGCTCGGCAAGGACATGCTTCCAGAGCCGCTGGCGACCGGCGATGTATTCGGGGGAGAAGAAGTCAGCGGGGAGTAGGTGCGAGTAGGTCTCCCGCCACGCCGCGACGTGCACGTCGGCGATCGCTGACGCGTCCGTCGGGCGCGGTGGTCGAATCGTCGCTCTCATGTATCCAGCGTGTCAGGGGATCCGACGGCCGATCAATCGCTCGACCCGCGTCGAGACCGCTACCTCAGGTGGCGGCGAGTGCTCGTCCGAGCGCGTGACCTGAGCCCCACGCCGTGCGGACAGCGGCCCGATCACCCCAGGCATCGCCGCAGGCGGACAGCCCCGGAGTCCGGGAGAAGGGCTCGCCGGTCGTTCCCACGGGGCGGGCGAATGTCCAGCGATGGGCGAACGTCGCGGCGGGTTCGGCGTCGATCCGCAGCAGCCGTCGCACGGCGTCGAGAACGGGCGGGATCGCCGCCGCAGGGTCGGCGAGCTGCCCGCGGGCGCGCTCGGCCGTCGTGTGCACGACGAGCATGGGCGCGGCGTCGCCCCGACGGTCGCCGTCGTCGGCGATGAACGACACGTCCGGGTCGGCGTCGACGAAGGCACCGTGCAGATCGATCGGCCACTGCCGGCTGTCCCATCGCAGCGCCACGGCGATGACGGGCTCCCACGCGAGCTCGCTGCCGGGAGCCGCGTCGAGAAGACGCGCAGCCTGCGGGCCTGGCATGGCGAGCACGACCTCGCCGGCCTCGTCCCCGTCGATCCGGTACGGCTCGACGCGCTCGACAGTGTGTTCGGTGCGCACATCGAGGCCATCTGCGAGATCGACAGCGAGCGATCGCAGCCCTCGCGGCGCAGCCCAGCGCATCGGTCCCGTCTTGCGCGTCTGCTCGCCGTCGGCGTCGATCACGGCGAAGGTGTCGGTCCAGGGGCGGGCGAGGCCGCGATCCGCCCATCCGCGGACGACGCCGTCGAAGTCGGAATCGTCCGGGACGAAGTAGGAAGCGCCGAGATCGACCGGGCGTCCCCAGAGCGTTCGGCTCGAGAGACGCCCGCCGACGCGGCGGCCGCGATCGAGAACGCGTACCGACAGGCCGCCGGCCGTGGCGGCTCGGGCGCACGCGAGTCCGGAAATCCCGCCGCCGACCACCGTTACGTCCACTGCCATGCATAGATCCTGGCGTGCCCGCGGACCCGGGCGGGCCGCACCTCGAGAGTCGGTATCGACGAGTCTCGCGAGGAACGTCCTTCCTGAGAGGTTCCGACTCGATAGCCAGGAGTGGATGCGACGATGTGTCCATGACCGCTGCCGCGACCTCGCCGCGATCGACCAGTCGCTGGACGACCCGTGCGCTCCAGCCGCTGATCCTCGCGGCGATCATGTGGGCCATCACGGCATTGGACGCGGTCCTGCCCGGAAGCTGGGTTCGGATGTTCGGCATCGAGTCGTGGGCTCTCGAGGGCCTCGACGGCATCCTGCTCGCCCACGGCCTGCACTCCGGGTGGCCGCACCTGCTCGCCAACACGATCCCGTTCCTCGTCCTCGGGGTGCTCGTCGCACTCGACGGCATCGGCCGGTTCTGGGCGGTGACCGCCATCGTCGCGGTGATCGCCGGTGTCGGGACGTGGATCTTGAATGCACCCGGCACCATCACCGTGGGCGCATCCGGCATGGTCTTCGGCTACTTCGGCTACCTGGTGGTCCGCGCATTCGTGGCGAGGTCGTTGGGACACGGCATCCTTTACGCGCTGATCGCGCTGACGGTCGTCGCCCTGTACGGCGGGAGCATGCTAGCCGGGATCTTCCGCGCCGCGGACGGAATCTCCTGGCAGGCGCACCTCTTCGGCGCGATCGGGGGAGCGATCGCGGCGATCGCCCTTCGCAGGACGCGCGCCGGCGCCCGGTCGCGAGCACCGCAGCCTCATCACCGCGTCGGGTGACGTGTCGCTGACGTCACCGTCAGCCTCGTGGCTTGAGGGTTCGCAGATCCGGGACTCGCGCGGGTGTCCCGCCGACCGGAGGACACACTCCCGCTGTCTTACATCCCCACGGCCATGTCCGTGAAGCGGGAGAAGTGCCCCTGGAACGCCACAACCACTGTGTCGGTCGGGCCGTTACGGTGCTTCGCCACGATCAGGTCGGCCTCTCCCGCGCGCGGACTGTCTCGCTCGTACGCGGCCTCGCGATGAAGAAGGACGACCATGTCGGCATCCTGCTCGATCGAACCCGACTCGCGGAGGTCGGACAGCGCCGGCTTCTTGTCCGCCCGCTGTTCGGGACCACGGTTCAGCTGCGACAGGGCGATCACCGGCACCTGGAGCTCCTTGGCGAGCAGCTTTAGGGCGCGGGAGAACTCCGACACCTCCTGCTGACGCGACTCGACGCGCTTGCCGCTCGTCATCAGCTGCAGGTAATCGATGATGACCATCTTCAGGCCGACCCGCTGCTTGAGGCGTCGACACTTCGCACGGATCTCGACCAGCGTCATGTTCGGGCTGTCGTCGATGTAGAGGGGAGCATCGTTGATGCGACCGCGCGTGGAGGCGATCGTCGTCCAGTCGCGCGAGTCGAGCGTGCCCTTGCGCATGTTCTGCAACGGGACCGCCGCCTCCGCGCTCATGAGGCGCATGGCGATCTCGCTCCGCCCCATCTCGAGGGAGAAGACGATGGTCGGCATGTTGTTCTTGATCGCGGCCGCGCGGGCGAAATCGAGAGCCAGCGTCGAGTTGTGGGTCGGGATCATCGACTCGCCCGCGAGATAGAGGTGGTCGTCGTTGTCGACCTGCACACAACGCACGGGAACGCTCGGCACCGGCCGGACGGCCGTCACATAGCGCCGACCCGTTCGCGTCGTATCGGCGGGGCGCTCCTGAGCGTGGAGAGCGCGCTTGCGCTCGAGCCAGAACACATCGTCGGTGGTGGAGAAGTTCAGGATGTAGCAGGTCGACGACTCCGCTGACCGGCCCTTCACGAGTTTCGTGGTCCGCCCGCACCGATACCCCAGGCTGACGATCAACTCGTACACCGAATCGGCCAGCTTCTTGTTGGTCACGGCGAACTGGCAGGACCCGACGCCTCGCACGACCGTTCCGTCGGTGTCGAGCAGCCCCGCCAGCAATTCACGACGCTGCGCCTCAGATGCCCGAAGGTACGCGAGCGGAACGTGCTTGTCGCCGAGGACACCGGCTTTGCGAAGGAGGGCAGTGAAAGACCCGTGGTCGTGATGGCAGGCTGCGCAGCGCTGCGCTTCACCCGAGAAGGCCTGACCGCAGTCCGGGCAGGACAGGCGCTCCGGATGCGCGCCCTTGTTCTTCGGCCCGCAGGTGCGTCCACACGTGCGGACGTGCGGGTGGCGAGCGCGGAAGCTCGTTCCGCAGATCTCGCAGACCCGCATGAGCTCCTCCCGCTCGAGCAGCTGCACGGAGTAGAGCATCCCGCCTCGAGCCTCGACACGGAGTCCGCTGCGGCGGATGAAACCGGGGATCTCGTCGGTCTCGCTCGTAATGCGATTGCCCGCGGTGTGACCATCACCGAGCCAGGCGCCGAGGGCGTAGGGGGCCACCGGGAGGTCTGCGTCGGGACCCTGGAGCGGCCGCCCGTTTCGCACGGAGTGATTCGCACGCCGCTCTGCCCCGACGGTAAGGGTCGCGGCCATCTCCTCGGTCGTCACGACCGAAGCCGTCGCACGACCACCGCGACGCGCGGCGCGCGTCTCGGTCACCCACTGGTGCTCGGCATCGGCGATGATGCGCGACCCGTCGGAGAACTCGACCTCGTAACAGGGTCGGTCGATCATGACCTCGGTTGCCGCGACGACCCTCGTCGGTCGTCCGTCAGCATCGAAGAGCTCATCGCCGACCTTGACCTCGCCCATCGTGGTCCATCCCGTGGGCGTCGGGAGCGGCGTGTCCAGGGCGAGGGCCTTGCCCATCGCCGGCCTCGCCGCCACGACGATCATCTGCCCGGGGTGCAGACCGTTCGTGAGCTGGTCGAGTCCTGAGAAGCCGGTCGGGATGCCGGTCATCTGGCCGTCGCGGCCGCGGGCCGCCTCGATCTCGTCGACCGCGGCGTCGACGGCGACGGTGAGCGGGACGTAGTCCTCGGTCTCCTGACCGCTGTTGACCGAGTAGATCTCGGCCTGGGCGTTGTTGACGAGCTCGATCGCGTCGCCCTCGCCCTTGTAACCCATCTGCACGATGCGGGTGCCGGCCTCGACGAGACGGCGCAACAGAGCGCGCTCGGCGACGATCGACGCGTAATACCCCGCGTTCGCCGCCGTCGGGACGATCGAGGTCAGGGTGTGCAGGTAGTCCGCACCACCCGCTCGCTGCAGGTCACCGGTCTTGATGAGCTCATCCGTGACGGCGATGACGTCTGTCGGCTCGCCGTGCGAGTACAGCGACAGGATCGCCTCGTAGATGATCTCGTGCTTGGGGATGTAGAAATCCGCGCCGCGCAATGTCTCGATGACGTCGGCGACGGCGTCTTTCGACAGCAGCATCCCGCCGAGCGTGCTCTGCTCGGCCGCCATGTCGTGCGGCGGCGTGCGCTCCGGCTCGCGTCGACCGCCCATGCGTTCATCAGAGATGTCTGCGATCGACATTGGCGATGTGTACTCCCCACTACTGGTGCGCGCGCGAAGGCGACGACCCGCCACGCCGGCCCCGGGATCCTGAGATCCCGCAGCGTCCGCGTCGACGCTGTGCGTGCGGCTCGTCCTGAGCTCCCCTCACGGTAGGGAGGGGCTCGGACACTCGCAAGACGACCTGTGGATAACTCTGTGCAAAGTGTGGGCGAAACGCCGCATGGCCTGTGAACAACCGCTGTGGACAACTTTGGGAATGGCGGGTGCCGCAGCATCCTTTAATGCCTCTCACCTGGTTTTTCCTTGCTCAACGAATGTGGATAACGATGTGGTTGAAGTAGGCATTGAAGGTTTTTCGACTTGACAAAGAGGTGTGGACAACCGTTGACATCCTGAGCGGTCGTCTGGATGCCGCGACACGGCGAGGATGGAGGGGTGACGTATCAGATTCTCGAGGTCGACCTCGACGATCCGCGCGCAGCGATGCTCCGCGGCGTGCTCGACGACGACCTCGGCCGCCGGTACGGACCCCTCAATCAGGACGAGCCCGCAGACGTCACCGCCGCGCGCATCGAGGCACTGCGCGTCACGCCGGCGCAGGTCGTGGCGACCTGGATCGCCGTCCTCGATGAGACCGCGGTCGGGCACGTCATGCTTCGGCGACTGGGCACCGAATGGGAGCTGAAGCGCCTCATCGTGACTCCCGGCGCACGCGGTCGTGGGATCGGCCGGGCTCTGAGCGAACGCGTCATCAAGCGAGCGCGGGAGGAGGGTGCGAACCGCGTGATCCTCCAGACCGGAAAGCCTCAGCCCGAGTCGATCGCCCTGTACGAAGACCTCGGATTCACATCGATCCCGGTGTACGAGCCCTATCGCGCCACGATGCCGAACTCACTCTGCTTCGCGCTGCCCCTCGTCCAAGACCCCTTGACAGCCTCATAGGCGAGTCATAGCATCGGAAATCCAGGCACCCCAGATCCGCGCGACGTTGCGCGGAGCGAGTCACTCGCGTGCGGAGGTGAAGGATGGACACGGCAGTTACCGGCCGATACCCGCGGCTCGTGCGGCTTGCGCTCGCGGGCCTCGGCGTCGCGATCGGATGGATGCTGGTGTCCTTCGTGCTCGGACTCTCGTCCTCGAGCGCCCTCGCCGACGAGTCGCAGGACTCGGGGGGTCTGTTGGGTGCGGTGACGACTGTCGCCGACGGTGGCGCAGACGCGGTCGGCGCCGTTGCTCAACCCGTTGCCGACACCGCCGGCGACGTCGTGGGCGGGGGGACCGCCACCGTCGAGAAGGTCGCTGAGCCGGTGACCGACACCGCCGGGGCGGTGGTCTCCAGCGGTGCGGGCACAGTCGAAAAGGTCGCCGAGCCCGTCAGCCACACGGTCGAGCCCGTCAGTCACACGGTCGAAAAGGTCGCCGAACCTGTCGCCGAGACTGTCGAGACCGTTGCCGAACCCGTGAGCACGGTCGAGACCGTCGCGGAACCGGTCACCGACACAGTCGAGAAGGTTGCCGAACCGGTTACCGACACTGTCCAGACCGTCGCGGAACCGGTCACGGATACGACGTCAACCGTTCTGGTGACCGGAACCGAAACCCTTGAAAGAGCCACCGCCCCCAAAACCACGGCCGCCGACACCGTGATCGACAGCGCTGTCGACACTGTCGAGGGCGTGGCGTCGCCGGTCACGAATCCTGTCCTGGAGATCGTGGGGGACCCCGTAACAGAGGTCGTGGGCGGGGGAGCGTCTGCGGTCGATGGCACCGTCGACGCTCTCACCGGAACGGTGGGAACCGTCGTCGACGGCGTCACCGACACCGCGGGCGATCTGCTGGATGCTGCGCCGTTGCAGCCGATCGTCAGCCCGGTCGCCGACGTCGCCTCGTCTGCGCTGGACACTGTCGGCGGCCTGACCGAGTCCGTGGGTGAGCAGGGTCCGGTGACGGGGGTCGTCGACGTGGTGACCGGTGTGGTCGAGCACACCCCGATCGTCGGCGAGGTCGCCGACGAACTCGGCATCCCCGGTGCGGTCGAGCAGGTCGGCGGGTCGCTGGACGACGGTGTCGAGTCTGTCGGTGAGACCATCGGCGGATCCGGCGAGAACCTTGCTCCCGCCACTCCGATCGCGGCCCTGCCGGTGGTCCGGCCGCCGCTGGCGACCGAGCGCCCCGGGTCATCCGGCTCTGCTCCTGTTTCACCCACCGAAACCGCCGAGGATTCCGCTGTTGGCGCCACGACAGCGGGAATGGATGCCGCTGCGGCGGCCTCGTTCGCGGCATCCGGCATCGCTCAGATCGGCCATCGACTGACCGGTGCCGCTTCCTCGCCCGCGGGTGCGATCATGCCACACGCGGTAGCCGCCGACTCGAACGACACCATCACCATCGCCGCCACCACAGAGCGCGGCGGACCTCTCCACTCACCCGGGGGAGTACTCCCCGGCGATGCCACTGCCGCCGCGTCCGGCGGCACCGGCCTCGGCGCCTGGGGGCTGATCGCCTTCGGACCGCTCTTCGCATACCGTGCCTGGATGCGACGTGTCGGTCCTGAAGATGACCGCCTTCCCGGGGCGCCGATCTTCGAGACAGACGCCTCTCCCGACTGATGGACTCCGCGCCGCCCTGCGGCGGCATCCGAGTCATCCGCGTTCGCGCGACATCCATCAGTTCAAGGGAGAACCTTCATGCACACGTTCGTCAAGCGTGCCCTTTGGGGCACGGTGATCGCCGGCGGTCTCACGCTGTTCGGCACAACGGTCGCCACCGCGGCCGAAACCACGGGGGAGGATGGTCTCCTCTCCGGCACCCAAGCGGTCGTCGATCTCAACGCACCGGTCTCGGTCGTCGGCAACGCCGTCTCGGTCATCGGTGACAGCGACTCCTCCTCGGAGACGTCGATGGCTCAGCCGGCGGAGTCAGCGGCCTCGCAGCCGACGGTGACCACCGACGGCTCCGACGGGATCGGATCGGGCTCGCAAGCCGTGCTCGACGTCGACGCGCCCGTCACTGTGTCCGGCAACGCCATCTCGGTGCTCGGCGACAGCTCGTCGGAATCCTCGACGACCACGTCGGCGCCGGTGTCGGCGGCGCCGGTCGCGGCCGAGACGTCCGGCGAGGACAGCATCCTCGGCGGAACGCAGGGACTCGTGTCGGTCGATGCTCCGGTCACCGTCTCGGGCAACGCCATCTCCGGCGTCGGCGACAGCGACACCAGCTCCGACACCGCCGTCACCACCGGCGGCAATGGCGGAGAGAACGGCGGCGGGATCACCGGCGTGACCTCCGGCGAGGACAGCATCCTCGGCGGAACCCAGGTCATCGCCCCGATCTCGCTTCCCGTGACGGTCGCCGGAAACGCCATCTCCGGAATCGGCGACAGCGACAGCAGCTCCGACACCGCCGTCACCACCGGCGGCAATGGCGGAGAGAACGGCGGCGGGATCACCGGCGTGACCTCCGGCGAGGACAGCATCCTCGGCGGAACCCAGGTCATCGCCCCGATCTCGCTTCCCGTGACGGTCGCCGGAAACGCCATCTCCGGAATCGGCGACAGCGACAGCAGCTCCGACACCGCCGTCACCACCGGCGGGAGCGGCGGCGGGATCACCGGCGTGACCTCCGGCGAGGACAGCTTCCTCGGCGGAACCCAGGTCATCGCCCCGATCTCGCTTCCCGTGACGGTCGCCGGAAACGCCATCTCCGGCATCGGCGACAGCGACAGCAGCTCCGACACCGCCGTCACCACCGGCGGCACCGGCGGCGGGATCACCGGCGTAACCTCCGGCGAAGGCAGCATCCTCGGCGGAACCCAGATCCTGGCGCCGATCTCGCTTCCGGTCACGATCGGCGGCAACGCCATCTCGGTCATCGGCGACAGCGAGACCGGCTCGACCACGGTCGTGCCCGGGACGCCGGGCACCCCGGGTAATCCCGGCACGCCTGGCACTCCTGGGACGCCCGGAACTCCTGGGACGCCTGGCACCCCGGGAACCCCTGGTCAGCCCGGCACCCCCGGAACCCCTGGTCAGCCCGGCACTCCTGGTCAGCCCGGCACTCCCGGCACCCCTGGTCAGCCTGGAACTCCCGGTCAGCCCGGCACGCCCGGAACGCCCGGGACTCCCGGTCAGCCCGGCACTCCCGGCACTCCCGGAACCCCTGGCCAGCCCGGCACTCCCGGAACCCCTGGCCAGCCCGGCACGCCCGGAACGCCTGGCCAGCCCGGAACCCCCGGCACGCCCGGAAACCCCGGTCAGCCCGGAACGCCCGGTACCCCCGGCCAAGCCAGCACCGGCACATCCGCTGGCCCGTCATTCGCTGCACAGCGTGTGATGGGCGGCACCGCCACCGCGTCCACGCCCCTCGCCGCCACCGGCGGCACGGTGACCGGCCCGGCAGCCCTGCTGCTAGCGCTCGGACTCATCGCCCTGGGTGCGGCCCTGCGGACGGTGCGGAGCCGTACGGCGTGACACACCCGATCACGGTGCGTGCCGCGGGGGACACGCACCGTGATCGTCACGCCGCTACGACGGATGCCGCGGAGCACCTGCCCCTGGGGATGGGCCGCTCCGCGGCATCCGGTAACACCTGATGGGAGCAACATCCGGCGAGCTACGACGCCACTGGCCCCGCCGAGAACCCACGATTCTGCCGAGACCCGCGCCGACGCGTGGTGTCTCGGCGCAGGCGTGAGGTCTCGGCCAACGTGAGAAGGAGAAGCCCGCGAGAACGACGGATGCCGCGGAGCCGCCCCCTGGGAAGAGGGCCGCTCCGCGGCATCCGGAATCCGCTCTGCGGGTCTACGCGTTACTTCGCGGCGACGACCTGCAGCGTGATCACGGCGGTGAGGTCGTCACGGAGGCGAACGGTCGCCTCGTGCTCGCCCACGGCCTTGATCGGCGAGGTGATGTGGATGGTGCGCTTGTCCAGCTCGCCGAGGCCGGCGGCCTTGACCGCGTCGGCCACGTCACCGGTCTTGACCGAGCCGAACAGACGCCCCTCGGCACCGGCCTTGACGGTCAGCTTGACCGTGTTGGACTCGAGACGGTTCTTCAGCGCGACGGCCTCTTCGTGGTCGTGGAACGCGCGGGCCTCGCGGGCGGCGCGGATCGACGCCACCTGCTTCTCGCCACCGCGGGTCCACTGCACGGCGAAGCCCTGCGGGATGAGGTAGTTGCGGGCGTACCCGTCCTTGACATCGACGACGTCACCGGCCGAGCCGAGGCCGGCGACCTCGTTCGTGAGAATCAGCTTCGACATGGGTGCTCCTTAGCGGCCAGCGCCGGAGTAGGGCAGGAGCGCCATTTCGCGGGCGTTCTTGATCGCACGGGCGATCAGACGCTGCTCCTGTACCGAGACACCGGTGATACGACGGGCACGGATCTTGCCGCGCTCCGAGATGAACTTGCGAAGCGTGGAGACGTCCTTGTAATCAATGACGCCCACGCGGATCGCCTTCGCGGGGGCGGCGTTCTTCGCGCCCTTCCGCGGCTTGCGGCGGTCGCCGCTCGACTTTCCAGCCATGGTTCTTCCTTAGGTATTCGAGATCTGTTTAGAACGGAGTGTCGTCGCCGTAGGCGGCGGATCCGGGGGTGCTCCAGGCGTCGGCGCCGCCGGCGTTCGACGAGCCGGGGGTCGCCCACGGCTCATCCGCCACCTGCGCCTGCTGACGGTTTCCGCCGCCGCCACCGCCGCCACCGCTCGATGCGCGCGTGACCTGAGCCGTCGCGTAACGCAGCGACGGGCCGATCTCGTCGACCTCGAGCTCGATGGAGGTGCGGTTGTTGCCCTCGCGGTCCTGGTAGTTGCGCTGCTTCAGGCGACCGGTCGCGATGACGCGGGAGCCCTTGGTCAGCGACCCGGCGACATGCTCGGCGAACTCCCGCCATACGCTCGCGCGGAGGAACAGCGCGTCGCCATCCTTCCACTCGTTCGCCTGACGGTCGAAGGTACGCGGCGTCGATGCGATCGTGAAGTTCGCGACGGGCAGGCCGTTCTGCGTGTAGCGCAGCTCGGGGTCTGCCGTGAGGTTTCCCACGACGGTGATGATCGTCTCGCCGGCCATCGTCGTTACGCCTTCGCTTCAGCCGACTCGCGGCGCGGGGCCCGGGCGGGAGCGGCAGCCTTGCGGGCGGCCTTCTCGTCGGCGCGCTTCTTCTCGGCGGCGACCATGGCCTGGGCCTCTTCGGCGCGAAGGACCTTGGTGCGCATGATGCTCTCGTTGAGCTTCAGCTGACGGTCGAGCTCCTGAGCGGCCTCGCTGGTCGAGGTGAAGTTCACGACGGCGTAGATGCCCTCGGTCTTCTTCTGGATCTCGTAGGCGAGACGGCGGCGACCCCAGATGTCGACGTTGTCGATCGAGCCATCAGCGTTGGTGATGACCTTCAGGAACTTGTCGAGGTTCGGGGCGACCTGGCGCTCGTCGATCTCAGGGTTCAGGATGACCATGAGCTCGTACTGGTGCGTGTGCGTCACTTACCCACCTCCTTCGGACTAGAACGGCTGCCGGGCATTTCCCGGTAGCAGGAGGGTGTGTGCACGTCGTCACGGGCTCACAGGCACGGGGCCCAGCCGGACAACCCTCCCATGCTACCGGATGCCCGGTCGCGGCGCGATTCCGCGGGTCAGCCGAGGGCGTCGGCGATGGCGCGGATCTCGTCAGGACCGACGCGACAGCACCCGCCGATGCCGCGCGCGCCCGCGGCGCGCCACGCCGCAGCGTCGTCGGCGAGTGAGCGCCCGGCACCCGACCACCGCCGCTCCGCGGCCCGCCAGGCCTCTCCGCTGTTGGGGTATACCAGCAGCGGAAGGTCGACGGCCGGACGCAGCACCCCGAGCGCACCCGTCACACCGCGCGGGTCGCAGCAGTTGAGTCCGACGCCCACCACGCAGGAGAGGGATGCCGCGATCCCGGCCGCCTCGGCCAGCAACTCGCCGGTGCGCAGCATCCCGTCGTCGCTGATCGTGACGCTCACCCAGGCCGGCAGGTCGACCTCGGCGAGCTCGGCGCAGATCGCCTCCACCTCGGCCAGAGAGGGAATCGTCTCAACCGCGAGCACGTCGGCGCCCGCCGCGGCCAGCGCCGCGAGGCGCGGGCGGTGCCACGCCCGCAGCTCGGCCACCGTCATCCCGTAGTCGCCGGTGTACTCGCTGCCGTCGGCACGGGCCGCACCGAAGGGCCCGACCGACGCAGCCACCCACGCGTCGGTCGGCGCGAGACCCGCCGCGTCGCGCGCCTCGCGCGCGATCTCGACACTGCGGGTGAGGAGCGCGTCGACCTCGCTCCGGTCCATCCCCACGGCAGCGAGACCCTCGTAGCTGACCTGATACGACCCCGAGACGGCCACCCGGGCACCGGCGGCGAAGTACGCCTCGTGGGCGCGGCGCACCGCGCCGGGATCATCCCGCAGGAGCCGCGCCGTCCACAGGTGCGACGACAGGTCGTGCCCGTGGGCTTCGAGCAGCGTGCCGAGGCCGCCGTCGAGCACCACGGTCCCCCGCGTCAGGGCCTCGGCGAGTGTCGGCACGGCGCCAGTGTAGATCGCGCGGATGTCACGATCCGGACGACCCCGTCGACGCCGCCCCCGTCGACGCGGGCGCGCCGGGGCGGCTGACGACGGTCTGCAGCAGCGCGGTGAGTCCCGCCAGTCCGTCCGCGCGCGCGTACGCCGCGGCGAGCGAGCGCGCCCGCTCGCGGAACGAGGGCTCACCCAGCACCCGCTCCACCGCCTGACCGACCGCCCCGGTCGACGGCGTCGAGGTGCGCAGGTTGACGCCGGCCCCCGTCCACCCGACTCGGGCGCTCACCTCGACCTTGTCCTCGGTCTGACCGGCGACCACCAGCGGCACCCCCGCGGCGAGGGCCTGTTGCACACCGCCGTACCCGCCGTTGGTCACCATGACATCGACTCGAGGGAGCAAACGGTCGTAGGGGAGGTACCGCGCGACCCGGGCGTTCGCCGGCACCCGGGCCCCGAGCGCCTCGACCGGACGGCCGCCCGTCGACACGACGACGAGCACATCCCGCTCGGCGAGCGCCTCGAGCGTCGGCCCGACGAGCTGATCGAAGTCGCTGTTGGCGATCGTGCCCTGCGTGACGTGGACCACGGGGCGATCGGTGTCGAGGTCGTCCCACCAGGCGGGAACAGAGGAGTCGGATGCCGCGGGCGTCAGGGGCCCCACGAAGTGCACGTTCGGGGCGAGATCCGAGCGCGGGTACTCGAAGGCCGAGACGCTGAACTGCGCGATCGCGTCCGCGTGGCGCGGCCAGTCGAGGAAGAGGCCGCCGAACGTCGCGCCCACCTCGCGCCGGCTGAGCGCGTCGGCCTCGCGCTGGACGCCGCCGAAGATGACGTGCCGAGCGGCCACGCGCAGTGCGGCGTTGCGCGCCCGGCCCATCCACCCCGCTCGCGGCGTGACGCCGAGGCCGAAGGGCGCCGTGTCGCGGCTGGGAACCCCGAGTGGGAAGATCCCGAGCACGATCACCGGCACCCGCTCACGGTCGGGGAGGTGGAGGGCGAGCGCCGACCCGAGGAAGAGCGGTTCGGTGAGCACGGCGTCGATCGGGTGTGCGGCGAGTTCCGCGCGCACCATCGCGAGCTGCGCCGGTGCGGGTCGGAGGAAGAGGGTGCTCATGTCGAAGCGCAGCGCAGCGGGCCCCGTCAGTCCGACCCGGTCGGGAAAGGCCTCGTCGGCGTGGTCGAGATCGACATCGGCGTCGTCGGTCATCGCGACGAGTTCGGCACCCGCCGCCTGCACCTGCGCCGCGTACCGCCGGCTGGTGAGGAAGCGCACGGTGTCACCCCGGTCGACGAGGTGACGGGCGATGCGCAGCAGCGGCATGACGTGGCCGTGGGCGGGTGTGCAGGTGATGAGAAAGGTGGACATGAGCGGACTCCCCCGTAGAATCGATAACCCCAGGAAGTATTCACTACCCCGTGAGGTTAGTCAATAGATGTCTCCCCCCGCAGCCGCCGGCCGCAGCTACCGCTCGGAGCTTCGCGCGCAGCAGGCGATGCAGACGCGACGGAAGATCGTCGCCGCCGCCGCCGATCTCTTCGCCACGCAGGGCTATCAGGCCACGACCCTCGCCGCGATCGCGCGGCGCGCCGGCGTCTCGGCCGAGACCGTCAAGGCCGCGGCGTCGAAGGCGGAGCTGCTCATCGCCGCCTTCGAGGTCACGTTCGCCGGCACCGAGGCCGCACCGTCACTGGCCGAGACCGAGGTCGCCGCCGACGTGCTCGACCTTCCGGACGAGGTGTTCCTCACCACGGTGATCCGCCAGATCGGAAGTGCCAATGCCCGCGGGTACGCCCTGTGGACGGTGCTGCTCGGCGCCGCCGCATCCGATCCCGTGGTCGAGGCAGCGCTGCAGGGCATCCTCGACCGTCGCGCCGCCGACTACCGTCGGCTCGTCGACGAATTGATCGCACGCCGCCTCGTCCCCTCATCCGCCGATCCACCGGGCCGCGCGGCCGCCGTGTCGTTCCTCCTCTCCCCCGAGGGGTATCAGCAACTCGTCGGTCAGTCGGGCTGGACCCACGAGGCCTACCTGAGGTGGGCGGAGCGCGCCGTGCGCGCCGAGATGTCCGCGAGCGCGGGGTAGCCTGGCGCCGTGGCGCGGACACCGATGGAATGGACCGGGGATGTCGTGGCGGGAGCCTGGCTGCGCGACCGACTCGACCCCGACGGCCCGGAGGGGGGCGCGACCATGCACGCCTGGGTGCCGCGCGGGTACGAGGCCTATGCGCGCATCTTCCACCCGGCTGACCGTGATCGCCCCGTCGGGCGCTCCTGGCCGCCGCTTCCCTACGGTCGCCACCACCGGGAGTGGGCGGCCTTCCAGGCCGACGCACCGCAGATCGACGCCGAGCGGGTGAGTTGGGCCACCGTGGCCGAGGCCTTCGGCACCACCATGCACGCCCAGGCGCAGTGGCACGGCGTCGTCGGCTCCCGTGAGGTCGAGGGTGAGGACGGGCCGAGGGATGCCGCGGGCTGGCGCTACTCCGATCCGCCGACGGGTGAGCTTCCCAGCGACCTCGTCGCCGCCGCGACCCAGACGCTGCTCGCACACACCACCACCCCGGCCGACGGGTTCGTCGCGCTGTGGGAGGGATGGGGTGGGCTCGTCGGACACCTCGGATACGGTCCATCGCGCGTGCTCTTCACCGCCGCCGGCGACGCCATCGATCCGACGACCGATCGGCACGCGAACTTCCTCGCGACATCCGCGCGCGACCAGTTCAACGACGTGTTCCGGAAGCCCTCGTGGCAGCCGGGCATCCTCGACGACGAGGTGTCTCGCGGCGCACGCCTGCGTCTGCCGAACCGCGACCACGTGCTGTTCCACGCCGACCTGACCCTGCTGGCAGACCCGGCGTGGCCGTGGCAGGTGCCGTGGCGCGACACCGCGCTGGAGGCGCCCGGCGGCGCGGCATCCGCTCTGTCGCCGAGTCTGGTGTGGCCGGCCGACCATGCCTGGGTCCTCGCGACCGAGGTCGACGCCGACTCCACGGTGATCGCTGGCTCGGCTGCGGCGATCCGCGCGGTGTGCACCGACGCGCGCCTGGAAGCATGGTCGATCGACGAAGGCGCCGACCTGTCGTGGGGCGGCGATGAGGTGAACGGATGACGGCACCGCGGGATGGGGCGATGAGAACGTCGTACCCGTTCGACGCCGGCCCGCTCGTGCAGCCGGTCGACGGGCGGGCGGTGCGGGAGTTCGCGAGGCGCCTTCGCGCAGAGGGCCGCGTCACCAGCATGTTCGGCTCGCCGCAGGCGATCATCGGATTCGTCGTGGCCGGCGTCGTCCTGCTGATCGTGGGGTCGTCGTTCCTCAGCGTGATCGCGGGGATCGTGTTCGCATTGGCGCGGAGCAACGGCGTGGCCGCAGCGGTCGCTGCGCTCGTGCCGACCGTGGTCGTGATCGGGGCGATCGCGCTGGCGGTGGTGCTCATCATCCGTGCGGTGCAGGGCTCGGCCGAGCGCTGGTACCGTCTCGACGGGTTCGCGCGGGCGAACGGCATGACCTACGTGCCGCAGTTCGGCTCGCCCGGCCTTCCCGGCATGATCTTCTCCCAGGGTCGGTCTCGACAGTCGACCGACCTCGTGCGCGGCGACCGGCCCCGATTCGTGGAGTTCGCGAACTACCGCTACGTCACCGGGTCGGGAAAGAACCAGACCACCCACAAGTGGGGCTACGTGGCCGTGAAACTCGACGTGCCGCTGCCGCACATCGTCCTCGACGCCACCGGCAACAACGGGCTGTTCGGCTCGAACCTGCCGCTCACCTTCGACCGGGACCAGCGCCTCAGCCTCGAGGGCGACTTCGACCGCTACTTCTCCCTCTCCTGCCCCGCGGGGTACGAGCGCGACGCCCTGTACCTGTTCACACCCGACATCATGGCCCGGTTCATCGACAACGCCGCCGCCCTCGACGTCGAGATCGTCGACGACTGGCTCTTCCTCTACGCCAAGCGCGACTTCTCCACCCTCGACCCCGCGACGTGGGCCTGGCTGTTCTCCGTGGTCGGCGCGCTGCTCGACAAGCTCGCCCAGTGGGCGCGCTGGCGCGACGAAAGGCTCGGCGACGCGCCCACGCATGCCGCCCACGCCGCGGCCGCGGCATCCGCTCTTCCCCTGTCCGGATCGTCACCACCGGGCGCGACCGCCGTCCCGTTCGCGGTGCCGGCGGCGTCGCTGCGACCACCGCCCGGGGTCGCCGCCCCCGGCCGGCGCCTCAAACGCGGCGTCCCGTGGGTCGCGGTCGTGGTGTTCGGTCTCATCGGACTGTTCTGGCTCATCGCTCAGACGGGATTCCTCGGCCTGTTCTTCCGCTGACCCGCGCGGCTTCGCCCTTCCCCCTTCTCGCGACGCACTCAGCGGGACGAGGGGTGGTGGGAAGCCCCGCGGCGGCGGAGAGTGGGGGTGAAGAACCACCCCGAACAAGGAGGCGCCATGAAGGCCGTGCAGTATCGCCAGATCGGAAAGGGGCCCGAGGTCGTCGAGATCGACATTCCCGAGCCGGGGCCCGGCCAAATACGGCTGAAGGTGACGGCTGCCGGGCTCTGCCACTCCGACTGGTTCCTCATGGATCTGCCCGAGGAGCAGTACTCCTATGGGCTTCCGCTCACGCTCGGTCACGAGGGCGCCGGCATCGTCGACAAGCTCGGCGACGGCGTTTCGGGAGTCGACGTCGGCGGCGCGTACGCGGTGTACGGCCCCTGGGGATGCGGGCTCTGCCACGCCTGCGCGCAGGGCGCGGAGAACTACTGCCCGAACGCCGCCGACCTCGGCATCGCCCCTCCCGGGCTCGGGGCTCCCGGCGCCATGGCCGAGTACATGATCGTCGACGACCCGCGTCACCTGGTGCCCCTCGGCGACCTTGATCCGGTCGAGTTCGTGTCGCTGACGGACGCCGGCCTGACGCCGTACCACGCGATCCGCGCCGCACAGCACAAGCTCTACCCGGGCGCCACGGCGGTGGTGATCGGGGCAGGTGGTCTCGGGCACGTGGGCATCCAGATCCTCCGTGCGATCTCAGCCGCCCGCGTGATCGCCGTCGACCTCAACGATGACAAGCTCGCCCTCGCCTCGGAGGTCGGCGCGCACGAGACGCTGGTGTCGGGGCCCGACACGGCTGCACGCATCCGTGAGCTCACCGGCGGACGCGGAGCGGAGGCGGTCTTCGACTTCGTCGGCGCACAGCCGACGCTGGACATGTCGCGCGAGGTCGTCGCGATCGACGGGTACATCCACATCGTCGGGATCGGAGGCGGGGTGCTTCCCACGGGGTTCTTCTCCACACCGTTCGGCGCCGCCGTCCGGGCGCCGTACTGGGGAACGCGATCGGAGCTGCAGGAGGTGTTCGACCTCGCCCGCGTCGGCGAGGTCTCGGTGCACGTCGAGCGCTACGGCATCGACGACGCCGTCTCGGCGTACCAGAGGCTGCACGAGGGGACGGTGCGCGGGCGCGCGGTCGTCGTCCCGAGCTGAACCCCACGGGCCGACCGCGTGCGCAACGGCGGGGCGGGCGGATGACACGCCGGGAAGGGATGCCGCGACGCGGCGTGCCGCGGGCGATCCCTCGATTGCGACCGACCGCGAAGTCGCATGCTCCCGACGCCGCCGGCCGAGGCCGGGGTTAGGGTATTGCCGTGCAGATTCGTGTGACGCCCGCGGGGCGTGAGGAGGTCGCCGGCGCACTGTGCGCCGAGCGGAGGTAGTCGTGCGCGCCGCAGAGCGGCGCCGACACCTCTTCATCGCGGGCGGTCTGCCCGCGGCATCCCATTCCGCTCGCTCCGAGCGAGCCGCACACGAAAGCCGTCACTATGCACGCACTCATCGAGAAGGACATCCGCGCGTCCTTCGTCAACGCCTCGCAGCGCGAACGCGCCGCCGTCGCCATGCCTGATCTTGCGGAGATCGACTGGGCCGAACGCGACTTCCTCGGCTGGCGTCCGCCCAAGACGCCGCTTGCCGCCTACGCGGTGATCCCCGTCGAGGACGACCTCGTCGGGATCGTCCTCCGCCAGACCGAACAGCGCACGCTCGCTCGCACCCAGTGTTCGTGGTGCGAAGACGTGACCCTTCCGAACGAGGTCGTGCTCTTCAGCGCGAAGCGCGCCGGGCGCGCGGGGCGCAACGGCAACACGGTCGGAACGCTCGTCTGCGAACACTTCGAGTGCTCGCAGAACGTCCGTCGGCTGCCGCCGCCCGCTTATCTCGGCTTCGACGTCGAGGCGGCCCGGGCGCGTCGGATGGAGGCGCTTCGCCTGCGCATCACCGACTTCGCGCGCGATCTCCGCGACAACACCTGACGCTCATCCGCTCGCCGAGAGTGCACCTGGGCGCCGAGAGCGCGGGGTTCACCCGCATTCTCGGCGCGCCGATGCACTCTCGCGGATGAGACCGGCGAGGGCCGGCGCGGTGCCGCGATCACGCCGACGGGGCGAGGCCGAATGTCTCCAGTTCGGCGTCGACGAGCATGCGCGAGCGGATGATGAAGCGGTTGCCGGTCGGCCCCTCGACACTGAAGCCCGCGCCGCGGCCGGGCACCACGTCGATCGTGAGGTGCGTGTACTTCCAGTACTCGAACTGCGCCTCGGAGATGTAGACCTCGATCGGCTCGTCGAGCCCCACCTCGAGCGAGCCCAGGTGCACGTCGCCCGGACCGATGAGGAACATGCCGACCGGGAAGCACATCGGTGCGCTGCCGTCGCAGCATCCGCCGGACTGATGGAACATCAGCGGACCGTGCTGGGCGGTGAGGGTGCGGAGCAGGCTTGCCGCCGCGTCCGTGACGGCCACGCGGCTGTGCGGCTTCGGTTCGCTCATCGGTCTCTCCTTTCGGGCGTTTCGTCTCGCTGCGCTCGCTCGACGACCGGGCGGGGGACCGGTCGTCGAGCGAGCCGCGAAGCGGCGAGGCGAGACGCCGCCGGGTTCAGAAGAAGCCCATCGCGCCTTCGGCGTACGACACCAGCAGGTTCTTCGTCTGCTGGTAGTGGTCGAGCATCTTCAGGTGGTTCTCGCGACCGATGCCGGACTGCTTGTATCCGCCGAACGCCGCGTGCGCCGGGTACTGGTGATAGGTGTTCGTCCAGACCCGGCCGGCTTCGATCGCCCGGCCCGCGCGGTAGGCGATGTCGCCCGAGCGGCTCCACACCCCGGCGCCCAGGCCGTAGAGCGTGTCGTTGGCGATCGAGATGGCGTCGTCGAAGCGGTCGAACGAGGTGACCGAGACGACGGGACCGAAGATCTCCTCCTGGAAGATGCGCATGTCGTTGGTGCCCTCGAACACCGTCGGGGCGACGTAGTAGCCCTCGGACAGGTCACCGCCGAGGTCGACGCGCTCGCCGCCCGCGAGGAGCTTCGCGCCACCCTGCTTGCCGATGTCGATGTACGACAGGATCTTCTCTAGCTGATCGTTCGACGCCTGCGCCCCGATCATCGTGGCGGGGTCCAGCGGATTCCCCTGCACGATCTTCGACACCCTGTCGAGGCCGTCGCCGAGGAAGCGATCGTAGATCGACCGCTGGATGAGGGCCCGCGACGGGCAGGTGCAGACCTCGCCCTGATTGAGCGCGAAGAACGCGAAGCCCTCGAGAGCCTTGTCGTAGTACGCGTCGGAGGTGTCGCGCGCGACATCCTCGAAGAAGACATTGGCGCTCTTGCCTCCCAGTTCCAGCGTCACCGGGATGAGGTTCTGCGAGGCGTACTGCATGATGAGGCGCCCCGTGGTGGTCTCGCCGGTGAAGGCGACCTTTCGGATGCGCTTGTGCTGCGCGAGCGGCGCCCCGGCCTCGATTCCGAAGCCGTTGACGATGTTCACCACCCCGGCCGGCAGCAGGTCGCCGATGATCTCGAAGAGGAACAGCAGGGATGCCGGGGTCTGCTCCGCCGGCTTGAGCACGACGCAGTTGCCAGCGGCGAGGGCCGGCGCGAGCTTCCAGGTCGCCATGAGGATCGGGAAGTTCCAGGGGATGATCTGCCCGACCACACCGAGCGGCTCGTGAAAGTGATACGCGACCGTGTCCTCGTCGAGCTGGCTGAGCGACCCTTCCTGAGCACGGAGCACACCGGCGAAGTAGCGGAAGTGATCGACGGCGAGCGGGATGTCGGCGGCGAGCGTCTCGCGTACCGGCTTGCCGTTCTCCCACGTCTCGGCGACGGCGATCTTCTCGAGGTTCTCCTCGATGCGGTCGGCGATCTTGTTGAGGATCACGGCGCGCTCGGCGGGAGTCGTGCGCTTCCACGACTCGAAGGCGCGCCACGCGACATCCACCGCCCGATCGATGTCTTCGGAGGTGCCGCGCCCGACCTCGCAGAAGGGCTTGCCGTTGACGGGTGAGATGTTCTCGAAGTACTGGCCCTTGATCGGCTCGACGAACTCGCCGCCGATGTAGTGGCCGTACCGGGGACGGTAGTCGGCCAGGGCGCCGCGCTGGCCGGGGGCGGCGTAGATGCTCGACACGCCTTCTTCGACGATGGTCATGGATGTCTCCTTCGACAGGTTCGCGACAGGTCGTCGTCGCGTGCCCCGACGCTAGGTCAGCGGAGGTTGCATCCGGTTGCGAGGTCACTCCTCGAGCTGCGCGATGCGCGCCACGAGAGCCGCCCGCTTCGGAGAGCGCGGCGGCAGCATCGATAGGCAGAGCCGGAGGACCTCGACGTCGTCGCCACCCGCAGCGGTGTCGGCGTAGGCGAGGAGGACCTCGACGGACGCTTCGGCGAGCAGCGCTTCGCGCAGAGTCGAGGCGACCGTGCCGCGGAACTCCTCCACGCCTGGCGCGACCGAATCGGGCAGCACGTCGCCCCGGTATGCCGAGAGTGCCACCCTATGCGCGCCGCGGTCGAGCAGCGAGAGGAGTTGATGGGCGTCGGTCTCGACCGCGGTCGTCAGACGGTAGGGCCGTGAGGCGGGGACGAGGGCGGGCGAGATCTTCTCCAGCACTTTGCGGAGGCGCACCATCTCGGCACGAAGCGTCACGACGGCCTCGGGGTCGCCGTAGACGAGGTCGCTCAGGCGCTCGGCCGAAAGGCCCTGCCGGTGGACGGCGAGGAGCAGCAGGAGCTCCGCATGGCGGCCGCTGACCTCGACGACGGATTCCGTGTCGCCGATTCCGACCTCGAGGAGCGCCCGGTCGCGTCCGAGCACACGCAGGGTGGCCCGCAGGGGTGCGGGGCCCTGGGCGCGAGACCTCAGGCGCGGAGAGGGCGACGGAAGCGATGGTGCCGCCCGCTCACGCAGCCGAGCGATGAGCAACTCGCCCTCGATGGCTCGCGCCGCGGCATCCACCAGCAGCTGTGCCTGCGGTGTGGCGGCCTCGGGGCCGCCGGTGACGTCGATCACCCCGAGGAGGCGCCGTGTCTCAGGGTCGTGCACCGGAGCCGCCGTGCACGACCACGGCTGCACGAGGCGGTTGAAGTGCTCGGCGCCGTGGATCTGCACCGAGCGGTCGAGGGCGAGGGCGGTGCCGGGGGCGGAGGTGCCCACCGCATCCTCCGACCAGTTCGCGCCCGCGACGAAGCCCATGTCTCCGGTGAGCGTCCGGATGCGGTGATCGCCGTCGACCCAGATGAGCCGCCCGGCGGCGTCCCCGACCGCGACGATGACCCCCGACTCGGCGGCGCCGCCGGGGAGCAGCAGCCCGCGCACCATGTCGATGACCGAGCCGAGCGGATGGCTGCGACGGTAGTGGTCGAGCGCATCGGCGTCGAGATCGAGCGGCGGAAGGTCCTCGGCTCCGACGAGACCCTGAAGCGAACGGCGCCATGAATCGCGGACCAGAGGACGCACGTCGTCGAGCCGCCGATCGGCGGCGTTGCCGGCGAGCAGCTCCTCGTGCGCGCGCTCGATCAGCAGCCGCGTGGTCTCGGGCGAGACCTCGCGGCGCGACGACCACGACGATGTCACGCCGGCTCCGTTCGTCAGCGAGCGGTTGCCGCCAGTGTACGTCCGCGCGCCCCTCGCTCGAGCAGCGTGGCCAGCGAACGGTCGACGTCGTCCACCGCCCACTGCATGACGGCCCCCGCCGGGCCGTCCGGCATCGGCGGTCGGTACCGTCCGTCGATGATGCCGAGCTCGTGCTCGTCGTCGCCGACCCGGAACTCGATGTACCCCGGCACGACGTAATACGGCTCGATGCCGACCAGGGTCGTGTACCAGTCGCGCGCAGCGTCCAGATCGTCGGCGTAGTAGCTGATGGTGGCGAATCCTCGAAGCATGGGCGCTCTCCTGTCCGGTCACCCCCAGCATCCGCTCCGACGCGGTCAGATCCTGTCCGCGGTACCGCCCGCTGCGCCTTCTCCTCGCGTCAGCGCGGAGCGGCGATGAGGTTGATCCGCGCCCAGTCGCCCAGCTGCGCGAGCACCGGGACGAGTTCGCGCCCCGCGTCCGAGAGCCGGTACGTCACGGCGATCGGCGGACCCGCGTCGACCTCCCGGATGACGAGGCCGGCGTCAGCCAACTCGGTCAGCCGATCCGACAGCACGGCGTCGCTGATCCCGGTCACCGTCCGGCGCAGCGCGACGAAGGAGAGCTCGCCGCCGCCGAGGGCGTCGATGATCATGCCGTTCCAGCGTTTGCCGAGGATCGAGAACGCCAGCGTGACGGCGGCATCGCACTGATGCGCCTCCGCTGCCCGTTCGTCCACGTGATGAGTCTACCCGTGCTACGCTCGCCGTAGTCGCTCTCCTTTTCATAGTGACTCATCGTTTCCCAGTCGTCGTCAGGAGCATCATGTCCCTCTTCCGCTTGGATGCCAGTGTCTTCCCCGCTCGGTCGGCCAGTCGCGAGCTCGCCGACCTCGTCGAAGCCGAATGGGTGGCCGCCCATCCCGATTCGTCTGTCACCCGCCGCGACATCGCCGCCGATCCCGTCCCCGCCACCGCGTGGGTCGACGCCGTGACGGGCGGGATGACCCCCGAGGCCGACCGGTCGCCCGGGCAGCGAGAGGCTCTCACCCTCGCCCGCACCTTCGCCGACGAGATGATCGACGCCGACGCGCTCCTCTTCGCCGTGCCGCTGTACAACTACGGCGTCTCGCAGCACTTCAAGTCGTGGTTCGACGTCGCGTACACCGACCCGCGCATCGACCCGCAGGGCACGGCGCTGAACGGGAAGCCCGCGACGCTCGTGACCGTTCTCGGCGGCAACTACGCGCCGGGTACGCCGAAAGAGGGCTGGGACCACTCGACGGGATGGCTGCGCCGCGTCCTGCAGGATGTCTGGGGGCTCGACCTTCGCGTCGTGCAGCGTCCCTTCACCCTCGTCGGCGTGAATCCGGCACTCGACGCCTTCGCCGACACGGCCGCCGAGCTGCGGGAGCAGGCGGAGGCGGGTGCGCGACGATCGGGTCGCGAGATCGCCGAAGCGCACCGCGCGCGCGTCGCCTGACGCGTCACGCCGAGCGCGCCGCCCACCACGCGCGGAGGCGCCGCTCGGCCTCCTCCTCGCCGAGCACCCCCTCGTCGAGGCGCAGATCGAGGAGGAATCGGTAGGCCTCGCCGACCTCGCGGCCGGGGCGGATGCTGAGCACCTCCTGGATGCGGTTGCCGTCGAGCTCGGGGCGCACCGCGTCGATCTGCTCCTGCTCCCGCAGGGCGGCGATGCGATTCTCGATGTCGTCGTACGCCGACGCGAGCCGCATCGCCTTTCGTCGATTGCGCGTCGTCACGTCGGCGCGGGTGAGGATGTGCAGGCGCTCGAGCTCCGCATCCGCGTCGCGGACATAGCGCCGCACCGCCGAGTCGGTCCACGCGCCCTCGGCGTAGCCGAAGAACCGCAGGTGCAGCTCGATCAGCCTCGTCACGGTGCCGATCGTGTCGCTGTCGAACCGCAGCGCCTGCAGGCGCTTGCGCGCCATGCGGGCACCCTTGACGTCGTGATGATGGAAGGTCACGCCGCCGCCCGGCTCGAGCCGCCTCGTCGCGGGCTTGCCGATGTCGTGCAGCAGGGCGGCGAGCCGCAGCGGCACGTCGGGCGCGGCATCCGGATTTCTCTCCCGCTCCAGCTCGATCGTCTGACGCAGCACTGTCAGTGAGTGCTCGTAGACGTCCTTGTGGTGGTGGTGCTCGTCGATCTCGAGGCGGAGCGCCGGCACTTCGGGGAGGAAGAGATCGATCAGTCCGGTCTCGACGAGAAGCCGGATGCCGCGGACGGGGTCGGCGGTCTGGAGCAGCTTGACCAGCTCACCCTGGATGCGCTCGGGGCTCACGATGGAGAGGGTCTCGCGCAGCTCGGTCATCGCCGCAACGGTGTCGGGGTCGACGTCGAACTCCAGCTGTGACGCGAAACGCGCGGCCCGCAGCATCCGGAGCGGATCGTCGCCGAAGCTCACCCGCGGATCGCCGGGTGTGCGCAATCGCCGCTCGACGAGGTCTTCGACACCCCCGGTCGGGTCGACGAGGGTGCACGCGGGCACCCTGAGCGCCATCGCGTTCACCGTGAAATCCCGGCGTGCGAGGTCGCCTTCGAGGCTGTCGCCGAATTCGACGGTGGGCTTGCGGGTCACCCCGTCGTAGCTGTCGGCGCGGTAGGTCGTGATCTCGACGCTCTCGCCCTGCACCTTCGCCCCGATCGTGCCGAACGCGCGGCCGATGTCCCACTGCGCGGAGCTGATGGGGGTGACGATCCGCAGGATGTCGTCGGGCGACGCATCGGTGGTGAAGTCGAGGTCGTTCGTCTGCCGCCCCAGGAACGCATCGCGCACCGGTCCTCCCACGACCGAGAGTTCCCGCCCGGCGTCGTCGAACGCGGCAGCGAGGGCCGACACGACCGGTGATGCGGCGAGCGCGCTCAGGCGCGCAAGACCTTCGGCCATGTTGAGCATGGCTTCCACGATATCCGGCGGCTCAGTCGGCGAATCGGAGGAAGCCGGTGAACAGCAGCTCCCGCACACGCGGCAGCAGGTCGGCGCGCAGCTCGCCCGGGTCGACCTCGAGCAGCTGCGCGATCGCGTCGATGAGGGGTCCGACCGCGAGGTCGCCGTCGCTCGCGCCGACGAGGGCGGCGAGCGCCGGATCGACGGGCACGACCCGGCCGAACCCGCCGCCCTGGTGCAGTTCGATGACGGTGGGCGCCTCCTCGCCGGGACGGTGATGGCGGGCCTCGGTCACATCCGGCGCGACGAGAAGAAGGGATGCCGCGAGCGCGGCGTCGCCGGCAGGTCCGTCGCCGAGCGACACGAGCCGTGCGTGTGCCTCGAGCGAAGCGGCGAGGTCTGCGCCGGTGGCCTCGACGGTGCCGCGCACCCGCTCGTACCGCTCCAGGGTGACCCGCCACGACGGGGGTCGGTGCAGCAGCACGTAGCCGAACCCGACCTCGGTGACCCCGCGGCGCGCGAAGTCGTCGAGCCAGGCCTCGATGAGCCGGGCGTACTCCGGCGTTCCGGGTGCCGTGCCGCCGTCGCGGATCCAGAGCTCGGCGTACGCCAGCGGGTCGAGACGCTCGCGTTCGATCACCCAGGCGTCGAGAGCGACGGGGGCGTCGGCGACCCAGCCGCGGACCCGGTCGAGCCCGTCCTCACCGTTGCGGTACTCCCAGTTGCCGAGCAGCTGCGCCACCCCGCCCGGTGCGAGATGCACCCCGAGCCCGGTCACCACCTCTGCGACCAGAGCGTCGCCTACGAGGCCGCCGTCGCGGTATTCGTAGGCCGGCACCCCGTCTACGCGAGGGGTGATGACGAAGGGCGGGTTCGACACGATCCGTTCGAACTGCTCGCCGGGCTCGAGGGGATCGAACAGGCTGCCCAACCGGGTCTCCACGGCCGAGACGTCGTTGAGGAGCGCATTCAGACGGGTGAAGCGAAGGGCCCTCTCGGAGATGTCCGTCGCCACCACCTGACGGGTGCCGCGCCGGAGCCGCAGGGCCTGGATACCGCAGCCGGTGCCGAGATCCAGGCCGCGCTCCGCGCCGCCCTGCACGGAGTCGCCCGGCAGCTGCAGCCGGGCGAGCGTCTGCGACGCGCCGCCGACCCCGAGCACGTGACCCTCGGCGAGTGGCCCGGCGAGGACCGCCTCGTCGAGGTCGCTGGCGATCCACCATTCGCCCTCGCCGTGCTCGTGCACGAACGACTGGGGGCGGATGATGGCGAGCGGCCGCACCGCGGCATCCTCGTCGTCCGCCTTCTCCACCAGCCCGAGGGCGACCAGTCCCTCGATGCCGGTGCGGGGGACGGATGCCGCGACGCGACCGACGGACTCGGTGACGCCCAGCACGAAGAGGCGTCCGAGAACGGCCAGCGGGTCGGTCCGGTCACCGAGGACGGCGACGGCCGGGCCGCGAAGGCCCCGGGCGATGGCTGTGTCGGCCGTCGGTCCCCACGCCGCGCGGAGCGCCTCGGACGTGAACCCGGCGGCGCGCAGGTCGTCGCCGAGGGCCCGGCACCGTACCGGATCGGGCTCGGGAAGCGGCGCGACGGTCGGGCGGGAGGCGGAGCGCATCTGCCCATTCAAGCCGAATCCCTCCGCGCCCGACCGCTCGCCGATCAGCCGCCGCCGGCCGATGGATACGCCGCAGCCCGGAAGGGCATCGGCAACCTCGGAGGACCGGACCGTAGAATCGCACCCGGCCACGGGTCTTCGGTCGCACACAGCGACTCCCGCGGCGACTATCTATGACGCTGAGCCCCTCCCGGTCGCGGGCGAGATCCCGACGCGGCCCGCGCGCCCGATGGAGCGCGGCGGTCGCGACCTTCGCAACCCTGCTCACACTCGTCGCGGCCCCAGCGACCGCGGCCGCCGTGCCCCTCGGAGCGTCCGTCGCGGCGACGCCGCACGGCATTGCCGCCACCCCGGATCCGGCTCCGAGCCCGTCGGACACCCCGGCGCTGTCGGGCGAGGTGACCCTCCTCCTCGCTCCCATCGGCGGCGGCGTGGTGTCGGGCGGTCAGGCCCTGACCGCCTCGGTCTCCGTCGAGAACGGCACCGCGCTTCCCACGGCCGGGGCCGAGGCCATCCTCTCGGTGGGGCTCGAGGCGCTGCCGGACCGCGGCGCCCTCGACGGGTGGCTCTCGGGGAGTGAGGGCTCGACCGTGCAGCAGGCCGGGATCGCTCCGGTCGGTGCGGTCGCGTCGGGAGCGCGGCAGACCGTGTCCGTGACGGTCGCCGCGGACGACCCCGCGCTGGCCGGCAAGGCTCCCGGGGTCTACCCGCTCACCGCACGCATCGCGGGCCCGGAGGGAGAGCTCGAGGCTCGCAGCGTCATCGTGGTGCCCGATCCCGCGGCGACCGCGGCCGTCGCCGCCGTGGTGCCGATCACCGCCCCCGGGCTCTCGACGGGGCTCCTCACCGCCGACGAACTGGCCACCCTCACCGCCGCCGGCGGCGACCTCGACGCCCAGCTCACCGGTGTCGAGGGCACGGCGGCGATCCTCGCGATCGATCCGGCGATCCTCGCCAGCATCCGGGTCCTCGGCGACAGTGCGCCCGAGCAGGCCGTGGAGTGGCTCGACCGGCTGATGTCGCTGCCGAATTCTCGGTTCGCGACGCAGTTCGGCGACGCAGACGTCGCCACGCAGCTGCGGGCGGGGCTCACGGTGCCCCTGCAGCCGACGTCACTGCAGTCGTACATGGACGCCGACGACTTCGCTCCGAGCGATGCCGACGCCGAGGGCGACACCGACGCCGACACAGGCGCAACGGGTGCGCCGAGCGTTGACCCGTCGCCCACGCCCGAGTCCAGTGCGGGGAGCCCCAGCCCCTCGGCGAGCCCGTCCGCGCCCACCGACCCGTCCGCGCCCGACTACCCCGACCTCGGCGAGCTGCTGTCCGTCGGCAACGCCCGCGAGGCGATGTACTGGCCCGCCGGCGATGCCGTCGCCCCCGACACCGTCGCCGCCCTGGCGGCCCTCGGCACCGAGAGCTCGCCCGCGCTCACCCTCGTCCCGTCCGAGCGCACCACCGCGGGGTCGGACGGCACCGCCGTCCCCGCGAGGGGAGACGCCGGCGGCGCGGGGGTCCTCGTCTACGACAGCCGGCTCTCCGACGCGCTGCAGACCGCGTCGCTTCTCGACGACGCCGTTCTGCGAGGCGCGGAACTGGCGACGGCGAGCGCCGAGCTGGCCTTCGCGAAGGCCGATGCTCCCGACGCGGCACTCCTGGTCGCCTTCGACCGCACGTCGTCCCGCTCCTACGTCGCGCTCGATACCGCGATCGCCGCGGCGCTCGAGGCTCCCGGCGTCTCGGCCCTGTCGCTCCCCGGGCTGATCGCCGTGCCGGCATCGTCGGTCGAGGTCACCGCCCTCACTGACGATGCGGCGGCGATCGAGGCCGAGCGTGCCGCCGCGACATCCGCTCTCATCGACGACGAAGCGCGGGTCGGCCGTTTCTCCAGCATCCTGGACGATCCGCAGCTGCTGACCGGACCCGAACGCGCCGAGCTGCTGCAGCTGCTCGGGGTGTCGTGGCTCGCCACCCCCGCCGCCCGCACTCTTGCCCTCACCGACCATCGCGCGGCGACGGAGGAGACCCTCGCGGCGGTCGAGATGCTGCCCCCGAGCACCACGCAGCTGATCAGCGCCGACTCCGCCCTGCGACCCTGGGTGCGCAACGACCTCCCCTGGCCGGTGAATCTCGAGCTGCGCGCGGCGCCCGACGACGTCCGCCTCGACGTGCAGGAGGTGACGGCCTTCACCGTGCCCGCCGGTTCCAACGCACGCGTCGAGGTTCCGGTGCAGGCGCGGCTGGGCAACGGCGAGGTGCGCGTCGACCTGCAGCTGCGCAGTCCGACGCTCGAGCCGATCGGACAGACGCAGTCGGTCGAGGTCGTCGTCAGCGCCGAGTGGGAATCGATCGGGCTCATCGTGCTCGGCACCCTCGTCGGTGTCTTCCTCGTGATCGGGGTGCTGCGCACCATCCGGCGCCTGCGTCGCCGCGAGGCGGCGGCCGACACGGTCCAGACCTCATGAGCGACATCGGGCGCGCCAGCGTCCTCATCGGTGCGGGCACGATCGTGTCGCGCCTGACGGGGCTCCTGCGCAACGTCGTCCTGGTCACCGCGATCGGCTCCGTCGCCAGCCAAGCCGGAGACGCGTTCGCGACGGCGATCAGCATCCCGAACAGCGTCTACGCGATCATCTCGGCCGGGCTCTTGACGGCCGTCATCGTGCCGCAGATCGTTCGCGCGGGCGCTCACCCCGATACCGGCCAGGCGTTCATCTCGAAGCTCGTCACCCTCGCGACGATCATCCTCCTCGCCGCGACGGCCGTGGCGACGGTGCTCGCGCCCTGGCTCGTCGCGCTCTACGCCCCGTCGTACTCCGCAGAGCAGCAGGCACTGGCCGTCGCCTTCGCCTACTGGCTCCTGCCGCAGATCCTCTTCTTCGGGCTGTTCGCGCTGTTCGGCGAGATCCTCAACGCCCGCCGCGTCTTCGGTCCCTACACCTGGGCGCCGATCGTCAACAACGTGGTGTCGATCATCGGCTTCCTGATCTTCCTCGCGCTCTTCGGCGGTCCGGTATCCACGGTCACGTCGTGGACTCCGCAGATGATCGCCCTCCTCGCGGGGAGCGCCACCGCGGGCATCGTCTGCCAGGCCGGGGTGCTGCTGATCTTCTGGCGGCGCGCCGGACTGCGGCTGCGGCCGGATTTCCGCTGGCGCGGGGTCGGCCTTCGAGGGATCGGGCGCCTCGCGGGCTGGACCTTCCTGATGGTGCTCGTCGGACAGCTGGCGGGCTTCGTCCAGTCTCGGGTGATGTCGGAGGCCTCGGGGATCGGTGCCGCCGCGCAGGCGTCCGCGAACGCCTGGCTGATCTTCATGCTCCCCTACTCGATCATCGTCCTCTCGATCGGAACCCCCTATTTCACCCGCCTCAGCGAGCACGCCACGGCCGGTCGCGACGGCGATGTCCGCAGGGACGTCGTCAGCAGCATCCGGACTCTGGGGCTCTTCACCGTGGTCGCCGCCGTCGCGATCGCCGTCGCCGCCGTCCCGGCATCACGGATCTTCACCGACGATGCCGCCCAGGCCGTCGAGGCGTCCGCGGTTCTCTGCGCCTACCTGGTGAGTCTCGTGCCGCTTGCGGTGCTGTTCGTGGTGCAGCGCACCTTCTACGCCTATGACGACACCCGGACACCCTTCTTCTTCACGCTTCTTCAGGGCGGCATCGTCGTCGGCACCGCGTGGACGGCGGGCTTCCTCGTGCAGGCGGGGATCATTCCGCTCACCCTCCTGGCCGCCGCGATCGCCCTGGGGCAATCGAGTGCCACCCTCGTCCAGGTCATCGTGGCCGCCGTGCTGCTTCATCGCCGCATGGATGGCATCGGCGCGCGCTCGTGGACGACAGCCCTTCTGACCTTCGCTCTCGCTGCCCTGCCCGCGGCGGCTGCGGGATGGGGCGTGTACCTGGCGACCGGAGGAGCGGCGGGCTGGATGGTCGCCGACAAGCTGCTCGGCGCTCTCGGGGCCGCGGTGATCGGACTTGTGACCCTCGTCGTGTATCTCGGCGTGCTCGCGCTGTTGCGCACGCCCGACCTGGCGCCCGCGCTGGGGATGGTCAGGCGTTTCCTGCCCGGGAAGAGGTGAATCCGAGCCGGCGCGGGATACCGCTCGTTCACCTCGGGGTTGTGGAATGTCGGGCGTCTACCATGTGTTGAGAACCCCGGAAGCAATCGAAAGGGGCGCGTCGTGCGTCACGTCATCATCATCGGATCAGGCCCTGCCGGGTACACGGCGGCCATCTACGCGGCCCGGGCCAACCTCGAACCGCTCGTCATCGCCAGCTCGGTCGAGGCGGGCGGCGAGCTGATGAACACCACCGAGGTGGAGAACTTCCCCGGGTTCCCCGAGGGCATCCAGGGCCCCGAGCTCATGGCCAAGATGCAGGAGCAGGCCGAGAAGTTCGGCGCTGAAGTCGTCTACGACGATGTCGTGTCGCTCGAGCTCGACGGCGACGTCAAGCGCGTCACCCTCGGAAGCGGCGCCTCGCACGAGGCCGAGTCGATCGTCTTCGCGACCGGGTCGGCCCCTCGCAAGATCGGCATCGAGGGCGAGTCTCGCCTGTCGGGCCGCGGTGTCTCGTACTGCGCCACCTGCGACGGGTTCTTCTTCCGTGAGCGCGTCATCGCCGTCGTCGGTGGCGGTGACTCGGCGATGGAAGAGGCGACGTTCCTGACGAAGTTCGCCTCGAAGGTCTACGTCATCCACCGTCGCGAAGAGCTGCGCGCCTCGAAGATCATGCAGGAGCGTGCCTTCAAGAACGACAAGATCGAGTTCGTGTGGAACAGCGAGGTCGTCGACATCCTTGGCGAGGATGCGGTGAACGGCGTCGTCCTCGAGTCGACTGTCGACGGCTCGCGTCGTGAGCTCGCCCTCGACGGCATCTTCGTCGCGATCGGATACGACCCGCGCGTCCATCTCGTGCACGGCAAGCTCGACCTTACCGACGCGGGGACCGTGTGGGTCGACGGCCGCTCGTCGCGCACGTCGGTTCCCGGCGTTTTCGCCGCCGGCGACGTGATCGACCCCACGTATCGTCAGGCCGTCACGGCCGCGGGGAGCGGGACCGTCGCGGCGCTCGACGTCGAGCACTACCTCGCCGCGCTCGGAGAGGCCGGCGCGCCTGCGCCTGACGTCGCTGAGATTGACAACCTGCCGAGTGTGAACGCCTGAAGCGCGCGCCCGTCGATCGGCTCGGGAACACGACGACGCGTGTGAGCGTTTGAGTACTCAGTTGGACTTGATACGAAGGAGACAGCAATGACTGCGAAGGCCACCACCTCCGCCACGTTCGAGCAGGATGTCCTGAACGCCGACGGCCCCGTGCTGGTCGACTTCTGGGCCGAATGGTGCGGACCGTGTCGCATGGTCTCGCCCGTTCTCGACCAGATCCAGGCCGAGAACCCCGAGAAGATCACGGTTCTGAAGCTCAACGTCGACGAGAACCCCGACCTCGCGATGAAGTACCAGATCACGTCGATCCCGGCGATGAAGGTCTTCAACAAGGGCGAGGTCGAGAAGACGATCATCGGCGCGAAGCCGAAGTTCGCCCTCGAGCAGGACCTGGCGTCCTACCTGTCCTGAGGCTTCTTGCGATAGCCCCGGTTCGCTCGCGTCATCGCGAGGGCCGGGGCTATCGCCATGTCCGGGCCCCGGTTGTCGCGCAGGAATATGCCGCGAACGGCATTCTGCACGGATGGCTAGGGGGTGGTCGGCCTCAGGACGCGTCTGCCTGCACCGCGGCATCCCACCGGCGGTAGGACGTGTCAGGTCCGAGCAAGCGCCACACGGCGCGAGTGAGGGGCGGATAGTCCAGGGCGATCTGACGCAGCACCCGGTAGTGACGTGCAGCGTTCAGTCGAACACCGCCATTGGCCTCGATGTGCTCGGCGCGAAGCGTGAGGACGACGAGCTCGTCGACGGTGGGCAGGTCTTCCATGAAATCCCAGGGATCCTCGCCACCCCGAAGCCGCTCGGTCACGATCACCGACAACTCGTCCGAGGCCTCCGCGCGCAGCAACTCCAGACTGGCGCGTCGGCGAGGAGAGCGGTCGTGGGACGTCACCCGACCAGCCTACGTGCCCGCGCTGACTCTCGGCTCAGCGCGGTGGGAGGTTGTGGATTCAGCTGTCTCCGAAGCCGTTCTCGCCCAGCTCGGCAAGGATGCGGTTGAGATCCTGAATGCTAGCGAAATCAATGCTGATCTGGCCTTTTCGTGCTGTCAGAGAGATCTTCACACGCGTGTTCAGACGATCACCGAGGCGCTCCGCGAGCTCGTCGAGGTGGCCTCGTCGCGCGCCCGCCTTCGGACGGGAAGATCGGATCAGACCGGCATCCGTCAGCTTCGCCGCAGACTCCGCGGCGCGAACCGACAGGTCCTCGTTGACGATCTTGTCGGCGAGGCGCTGCATTGCGTCATCGTCGGGCAGAGAGAGGATGGCGCGGGCGTGACCGGCACTCAGAACGCCGGCCGCTACCCGCTGCTGCACGGGCACGGGGAGCTTGAGCAGGCGGATGGTGTTGCTGATCTGCGGGCGAGAGCGACCGATGCGGGCCGCCAGCTCCTCCTGTGTGATGCCGAAGTCTTCGAGGAGCTGCTGGTACGCCGATGCCTCTTCGAGCGGATTGAGCTGCGACCGGTGAAGGTTCTCGAGGAGCGCGTCACGGAGCAGGTGCTCGTCGGACGTGTCACGGACGACCGCCGGAATGGTGGCGAGTCCCGCTTCGCGCGCGGCACGGGTCCGCCGCTCCCCCATGATGAGCTCGTAGGACCCGTCGCCGAGGTCACGGACGACGACCGGCTGGAGGACACCGAACTCCCGCACGCTGTGGACGAGCTCCGCGAGGTCGTCGGCGTCGAAGTGCGTGCGCGGCTGCCGCGGGTTCGGGACGATCGCGTGCGGATCGACCTGCACCAGGCGCGCACCAGGCACGGCGACGAGGTCGGCGGCGTCGTCGGCGGTCGTCGCCGGCACCGCGTCGTCTCCGGCCGACGGACTCGTGGCGTCAGCTGCGCCGTCATCGACGGACACGGTCTCGGGACGCTCCGCTACCGCGACCGCGCTCCGAGCGAAGAAGACGTCGGCGGGGCGGGACTCGTTGGGTTCACTGGTGGGGATCAGCGCGCCGATGCCGCGTCCGAGTCCTGTGCGCTTCGCCATCAGGCGTCTCCTTCGTGCTGTGTGTTGCTATCGCGGCGGAGGACCTCCACCGCTGCTTCGCGATAAGCGACCGCGCCGGCGGATTGCCCGTCATAGGCGATCACCGTCTGCCCGAAGCTCGGTGCCTCCGATACGCGCACCGAACGCGGGATCACCGTCTTCAGAACCTCGTTCGGGAAGTGCGCGCGAACCTCGTCGGCGACCTGCTGCGCCAGTCGGGTACGTCCGTCGTACATCGTGAGCATGATCGTCGAGAGGTGAAGCCGGGGATTCAGATGCTTCTGGATCATCCGCACCGTGCCGAGCAGCTGACTCAGACCCTCGAGCGCGTAGTACTCGCACTGGATCGGAATCAACAGCTCCTGGCCGGCGGCGAAGGCATTGATCGTCAAGAGTCCAAGGGAAGGCGGGCAGTCGATCAGAACGAAGTCGAGGTGCTCGGGCGTCGTGGCGAGAAAGTCGTCGACGGCCGTGCGAAGCCGATGCTCGCGCGCGACCTGCGAAACCAGCTCGATCTCCGCCCCTGCAAGGTGGATCGTGCTCGGCGCGCAGAGGAGGTTGTCCGACTCGGGGCTCTTCTGGATGATGTCCGCAAGCGGAAAGTCGTCGATAAGCACGTCGTAGATGCTGGGCGTGTCGGCATCATGCGGCACACCGAGCGCAGTCGAGGCATTCCCCTGCGGGTCGAGGTCGATGACGAGGACGCGAGCGCCGAGCGAGGCCAGGGCAGCGGCGAGGTTGACCGTCGTGGTCGTCTTTCCGACCCCGCCCTTCTGGTTCGCGACGGTGAACACGCGAGTCTTCCCAGAGAATCGCACGTCGACAGTGTCGAGCCGACGCCGTCGCGCAGTGAGATCGGCGAGCTCTCGTGCCAGTGGTGTGTCGTCGAAAGTGACGGAAGCTGCGGGCGTCCGGTCCTCGGCGTGTTCCACGTGAAACGCTCCGCTCACTTCGTTCATCACTCGTTCCACTCTAATCGTCCGCTCCGACATCCCCCGACGCCCACGCGCCGTCCGAGTGTTGTTCCCTTGATGTTCGATCGGCCGTGTGGCCAGCGGTGGCTGGATGTAGTCCCCAGGAAAGCGGTGGTCGAGTCGTCAGCTCTGCTGCCGTCGAGACCAAGAACATGTTTCACGTGAAACACCGGAGGGGTGTCTCGCGGCAGAGCACGGGCCCAATTCCGGCGGCGGGGTGGGTGGCTTCGTCAATGTTTCACGTGAAACGCCTGACGTCCACACGCGCCTACGCTGCTCCTCGATTCCCGTGGGCCACCGCCTCGCAGGTGGTGATCGAGTAGGCAGCTTGCTGCGTTATCGAAACCATCACGAGGGTTTCACGTGAAGCTTGATCTCGATACGCGCCTGCGGCGCTACTCGATCACCAGCACGGCGCGGTCTCACATGTGGTAGTCGAGTGGGCAGCTCCGCTACCAGATCGAGACCACGTCAATGTTTCACGTGAAACCCCCAACTCGACACGCCCCTCCAGCTCTACACGATCACCAGAACGGCGCCGTCTCACATGCGGTAGTCGAGTGGGCAGCTCCGCTGCCGTAGCGGGACCACGTCGATGTCTCACGCGGGACGCCGATCTCGATACGCGCCTGCAGCGCTACTCGATCGCCAGTAGGGCGCCGTCTCGCATCTGGTGGTCGAGTAGGCAGCTCCGCTGCCGTATCGAGACCTCGTCGATGTTTCACGTGAAACGCTCGATCTCGATTCGCGCCTTCGGTGCTACTCGATCACCAGGACGGCGCCGTCCTCGCATCTGGTGGTCGAGTAGGCAGCTCCGCTGCCGTATCGAGACCTCGTCGATGTTTCACGTGAAACGCTCGATCTCGATTCGCGCCTTCGGTGCTACTCGATCACCAGGACGGCGGCGTCCTCGCAGGTGGTGGTCGAGTAGGCAGCTCCGCTGCCGTATCGAGACCACGTCGATGTCTCACGCGGGACGCCGATCTCGATACGCGCCTGCAGCGCTACTCGATCGCCAGTAAGGAAGCAGTCACACAAGTGGTGCTCGGGTAGGCAGCTCCGCTGCCGTATCGAGACCTCGTCGATGTTTCACGTGAAACCCTTTGTTCCACTTCGGTGGTGAAGAGGCAGCTTGCTGTCTTCTCCAGGCATCGACGTTTCACGTGAAACACGTGATCTCGGTTCGCGCCTTCGGCGCTAGACGATCTCCGGCGGCTCACCGCTTATCAACCGGTGGTCGAGTACCGGGCTCGCTCGTCCTCACGAGACCATGAGCCGCAAACAACATCCATTGAGAGGTTGGTGGCAGCTCACCCGATTCAATCGCCGCCACCGGGCCGCCGCGGGGGCTTCCGGCTCAGCGCGTTGAGCGAATCCAGTCGGCCGTGAACGAGAGCGAGACGCTTCGCCCGGCCCCACCGTTGCACCTGCTTCTCTCTTCGAAAAGCATCGGCCACGTTCTCAAACTCTTCCACGTAGAGCAGGCGGACGGGAAGCCGCCTCTTGGTGTACTCGGAGCCCATGCCTTCGTTGTGTTGAACGAGGCGCAGACCCAGATCCCTCGTGCTTCCGACATAAGTGGAACGGTCGCTGCACTCGAGGATGTACATGTAGGCCATGGATCGATGATCGTCTGACTCCATGCTGCTGCGCCGACAGTTCGGATATTTTGGGGACAGGTGGGTCTGGGCACCAGATGTGCAGGACAGATGGTGAATGACGCCAGTGACACGGTGCTCAGATCTCGATACGCGCCTTCGGCGCTACTCGATCACCGAGGACGCTCCCACGCATCACGCATGCAACGACACACGCCCCGACGTCCTGGGATACGTCCGCTCGCGCCGGTGGTCGAGTAGGCGGCGCGGCCGCCGTATCGAGACCCAGTCACATTGCCGACCAGCCAGACGAGGCCAGGATCTCGATACGCGCCTTCGGCGCTACTCGATCACCGAGGACGCTCCCACGCATCACGCATGCAACGACACACGCTCACGACGTCCCGGGATACGTCCGCTCGAGCCGGTGGTCGAGTAGGCGGCGCGGCCGCCGTATCGAGACCCAGTCACATTGCCGACCAGCAAGACGAGGCCAGGATCTCGATACGCGCCTTCGGCGCTACTCGATCACCAAGGACGCTCCCACGCATCACGCATGCAACGACACACGCTCACGACGTCCCGGGATACGTCCGCTCGAGCCGGTGGTCGAGTAGGCGGCGCAGCCGCCGTATCGAGACCCAGGCACCCCAGCCGACCAGCCAGCACAGGGTCCGGATCTCGATACGCGCCTCCGGCGCTACTCGATCACCGAGGGGAGCGAGAGATGCGGGCGCGCAGCGCGCGCGTCGGCTCCGACAGGACGCCCTCGCCGAGGACCTCCACGCGCGCATCGACGACATGGAACCTTCGGAATTGCTTCGTCGCCGCCTCGATCTCGGCCTGCGCGTTCTGACCCTTGAGGAAGATCAACTCGCCGCCGTCGCGAACGAGCGGCGCCGTCAAGGGCAGAAGGCTTCGGAGAACACTTACCGCCCGTGCGGTGACAGCGTCGAGCACCGCCCCTTCGCGCCACTCCTCGGCGCGAGCCCGCACGACCTCGACATTCCGAAGCCCCAGGTCTCCCACCTGCTCCGAGAGCCACGCCACACGACGCTCCATCGGCTCGATGAGGACCCACTGCACATCGGGCCGCGCGATCGCCAGAAGGATCCCGGGGAGCCCCGCCCCGGAGCCGACATCGCCGACGCGACCTCCAGCCGGAAACAACGGCGCGGCGATCACACTGTTGAGCACATGACGCGTCCACAGACGGGGGAGCTCGAGCGGTCCGATGAGACCGCGTTCCTCGCCATGCTCCGCCAACGCCCGAGTGAACCGACGGGCCTGTTCGATCCCATCGCCGAAGAGAGACGCCGCAGCGGCCGGCTCGGCTTCTATCGGCGCCGGTGTTTCACGTGGAACGCCCGCGTCAGCCACGTCGGATGACCGTGTGACGGTCGGCGCCCTCACCGTACGACTCCGAGACCAGCCCACGCTCCGCGACGATGTCGTGGATCAGCTTGCGCTCGTAGCTCGACATCGCGGGCAGAGAGGCCTGCGTCGCCCCCTCGTCCAGACGCGCCGCCGCACGGTCGACGAGCTTCTCGAGCTCGCGCTGCCGCGCGTCGCGCGACCCACCGATGTCGAGGATCACCCGCGACAGTCGCCCGGTACGGTTCTGCACCGCGATCCGCGTCAACTCCTGCAGCGCCTGAACGGTCTCGGGGTCGGACAGCAGAGAGAGCGAGTCGCCCGACTCACCCTCGACCGACACGTAGGGACGACCGGCACGAACGTCGAGGGTCAGGTCGCCGTCCACGTCGGCGATATCGAGCAGCCCCTCGATGAAGTCGGCTGCGATATCGCTTTCCTCCTCGAGCTGCTCGACGGTCGGTTCTTCGCGATTCGGGCGTGCGTCAACGGGCGCGACGTCAGACATGGGTCTTCCTTCGAGGGGAGGGTCGGGTTCAGCTCGCCGCGGGATCGGGCTTCTGCCCCGCCTGCGTGCTCGGACGCTGCTGCTTCTTGGCGCGCTGCTTGCTCATCGGCTGCTGACGCTTCGGCTGCGACGCCTTCGCGCGCTCCGCTTCTTCGAGGAGGCGCTGCTGCTCAGCCTGGAACTTCTCGATCGGCACGACCTTGCCCGACGAGTCGATGGCCTTGCCCTTCCGGGCGAGCCTCTCTTCACGCGCCTTCGCAGCATCCGAACCGGGTGTCGGCATCTCACGGATAACCAGGAACTGCTGCCCCATCGTCCAGAGGTTCGACACGAACCAGTAGATGACGACACCGAGCGGGAAGAAGACACCCGAGAACACGAAGGCGAACGGCAGGACGTACAGCATGATCTTCTGCATCTGGTACGCCTGGCCGGTCTTGGCCTCGGGGGAGAGGTTCTTCGAGATGATCTGCAGCTGAGTGAAGAACTGCGACGCGATCATGAGGACCACGAGCGTGAGCAGGATCACGATCGCTGTGACGTTGCTCGACTCGAACGCGTTGATCAGCGTCTCGTGCAGCGAGGCGACGCCGAAGAGCTTGGCGTCGTAGAACTGCTGGGTGAGCTCGGCGTTGAGAAGACCGACGCCGCCGATGCCGGCGTCGGCGTGACGGGTGACATCGTTCAGCACGCTGAACAGCGCGAAGAAGATCGGCATCTGCACGAGCAGCGGCAGACAGCTCGAGACCGGCGTCGTGCCGTGCTTCTTGTACAGCGCCATCGTCTCGCGGCTCATCGCCTCGCGGGAAAGCTGATCGCGCTTGCCACGGTACTTCTCCTGAACTTTTCGCAGTTCAGGGGCAATTTCCATCATCTTCCGCTGGCTCTTGATCTGACGCACGAACAGCGGGATCAGCGCCGCGCGCACGACGATGACGAGACCGACGATCGACAGCACCCAGGTGATGCCGTCCGCGGGCGGCAGACCCACCGCGGTGAAGAGCGCGTGCCACGCGACGAGCACGAGCTCGACGACCCATTTCAGGGGCCAGAGGATGATGCCGATGAGATCCATGTGACGGATCAGTCCTTTCCAGGGGTGGCAGGCACGACGAAGCCGTGAGGGGTGATGCCGTGACGGAAGTCGGAGCGGAGGGGAACGTCATCGACGCCGCCCTTCGCCCAGGGGTGGCAGCGTGCGAGTCGAGCCGCCGTCATGGCCGTCCCGACGACGGCACCGTGCTGCTGCACTGCACCGACCGCGTAGGCCGAGCACGACGGGTAGTACTTGCACACGTCACCGTACGTGGGGGAGATCGTCGCACGGTAGGCATGGAGAAGGCCGAGAAGCGCGTTGCGCGGCAGGAGCGGCACAGAAGAGAGGAATGCGGATGCGTCGAAGTGCGCCTCTCCTCGGGCATACGCCGGGAGCACGCTCATGATGCGGGCCTTCGCGTCAGGCACCGGGTCACGTCGGCACGCAGGTCGGCGAAGGTGGCGGTCGCAGCGCTCGGGAGGGCGCGGATGACCACATCGCGGCCTTCCCCGACGTCGGGCAGCGCTTCGGCGCAGACTGCCTTCAGCCGTCGCCGGACGGTGTTGCGCACGACGGCGCCACCGACCTGGCGGCTCACGATGAAGCCGAAACGCGGTGCAGCAGAGTCTGCACCGCGCATCGTGTAGGTCACCGTGTGGGAGCCCGCACAGCGGCGCCCCCGCCGGACGACCGTTTTGTAGTCCGATCCGCGGGTGAGCCGATGCGACCGCGCGAGCACCGGTCGGGTCAGGCGGAGAGCTCGGTGCGCCCCTTGGAGCGACGAGCCGAGAGGATGGCGCGGCCGGCGCGGGTGCGCATGCGGGCGCGGAAGCCGTGCTTCTTGGCCCGGCGACGGTTGTTGGGCTGGTAGGTGCGCTTGCTCATAGAGATCAACTCCGGATCAGGTGTCACCGGGACGGGGTTCTACCCTTGGAGGACCGGGGACGACGTTACGGGGACTGCCGCGAGGGCATAAGTCAACCGACTAAGGCTACGTCGAGATGCCCGAGAACTCAAACCGACGCGCTCCCGAAGCGTCTCGCCGCACTACCAGTGTGACCTACTTCGACGGTGGCACGACACGCCGCAGCGCCATACAGTGGAGTTTGCTCCCGCGACCCGCGCTGACTAGCGTGGCTCCGGCAGTTATCCACAGGCCCGGCGTGTCGACTCCGCACGGCCTGGGACCGCGAATCTCACCCGGGGGGCAC